>NZ_JBFBCG010000034.1:0-3889 GCF_040683105.1 Streptomyces sp. NPDC051020
CGCCGCAGGGCAGTTTCAACCGCCGCCCTCATCGTGGTCGCCGTGCTCGTCGCGATCGGCGCGGGCGGTTCGGTGTACGAATTCGTGTGCCTGACCCCGCTGTCCGTATGGCTCAGGCTGCCGGCGTCCGCAGAAGCACCTTGCCGATGTGCACACTGGACTCCAGCACCCGGTGGGCCTCCGCCGCGTCGGACATCGGCAGGGTACGGTCCACGACCGGCCGGACCACACCGCTGCCGATCAGCGGCCACACGTGCTCGCGCACGGCGGCGACAATGGCGGCCTTCTCCGCAAGGGGACGTCCGCGCAGCGACGTCGCGGTGACGGCAGCCCGCTTGTTCAGCAGGACGCCCAGATTGAGCTCGCCCTTGACGCCACCCTGCAGACCGATGATGGCGAGTCGACCGCTGACGGCAAGCGCCTTCACATTCCGGTCCAGGTACTTCGCGCCGACGATATCGAGGATGACGTCCGCGCCCACCCCGTCCGTCGCCTTGAGCAACTCCTCGACGAAGTCCTGCTCCCGGTAGTCGATCAGGATGTCGGCCCCGAGCTCCGCGCAGCGCGCCAGTTTCTCCGGCCCGCCCGCCGTCACCGCGACCCGCGCGCCCACGGCCTTGGCGAGCTGGATCGCCATCGTGCCGATACCACTGGACCCACCGTGCACCAACAGCGTCTCGCCGGGGCGCAGATGGGCCACCATGAAAACGTTCGACCAGACGGTCGACGTCACCTCGGGCAGCGCCGCAGCCACCGTCAGGTCGATGCCGTCCGGTACGGGGAGCAGCTGTCCGGCGGGTACGGCGACCTTCTCCGCGTATCCGCCGCCCGCCAGCAGCGCACACACCTCGTCGCCGACGGACCAGCCGATGACACCGGGGCCGATCTCCGTGATCCGGCCTGAGCACTCCAGACCGGGGTAGGGGGACGCGCCGGGCGGCGGGTTGTAGAAGCCCTGCCGTTGGAGCACATCGGCACGGTTGACCGCGCCGGCCACGACCTCGACGAGGACCTCGCCCTCGCCGGGTACGGGATCGGGGACCTCGGCCCATACGAGCGCGTCGGGGCCACCGGGTTCGGGGATCGTGATCGCATGCATGGCGGCGAGGCTACTCCGTGACGTCGTCGCGCCGGGCGAAGAGACACCCCCGGACCGTCACGCCCCTTGCTGGCGCGGCGTGTTCAGCGGCGAGGTGTCCGAGACGCGCACGATGGTGATCAGCCGGTCCGTCAGCTGCAACGGGCTGGCCGCCGGATCGTCGTAACCGAGCAGCCGGTGGCCACGCAGCACGCTGACGACCAGGTCGTCGGTCTCCCGGACGCTCTTGCCGACCTCGGCCTTTATCACCGGCCGTTCGACGAGATCGAGGCCGCTGCCCTGCTGGATCAGATCCTCCATCACCGTGCCCGCGCTCGGGCTGAGGACCGAGAGACCCAGCAGCCGGCCCGCGGCACTGGCGCTGGTGATCACGGCGTCGGCGCCGGACTGCCGCAGCAGAGGTGCGTTCTCCTCCTCGCGCACCGCCGCGACGATCTTCGCGCCGCGGTTGAGCTGCCGCGCCGTCAGCGCGACCAGTACCGCCGTGTCGTCGCGCTGGGTGGCGATGATGATCTGACGCGCCTTCTGGAGTTCGGCCCGCAGCAGCACCTCGCTTCGCGTCGCGTCCCCGACGACGCCCACGTAACCTTCGGCATTCGCTGCCTCGATCACCTTGTTCGCCGGGTCGACGATCACGATCTGTTCCTTCTTCAGACCGGTGGCGCAGAGCGTCTGGATCGCCGAACGGCCCTTCGTACCGAAACCGACGACAACGGTGTGGTCACGCAAGTTGGTTCTCCAACGGTTCAGCCGGAAGTCCTCCCGGGTCCGCTCCGTCAGGACCTCCAGGGTGGTGCCGACCAGGATGATCAGGAAGAGCACGCGCAGCGGTGTCACGAGCACCACGTTGGTCAGCCGTGCGCTGTCGCTGTACGGAGTGATGTCGCCGTAGCCAGTGGTGGAGAGGGTGACCGTCGAGTAGTAGATGGCGTCGAGCAGGTCCACCGATTCATCTGCGCTGTCGTGGTAGCCGGAACGGTCGGCCCAGACGATCAGCACCGTGGCGGCCAGGACTATCAGCGCCATCAACAGGCGTTTGGCGACTTGTCGGAGCGGCCTGTCGACGACACGGCGCGGAAGCATGATCCGGGTGGGGACGACATGCTCGTCGACCCGCCTGGCCATCGCGTCGTGTCCGGGAAGTTTCACGTGAAACACCCTTCCGTCCACGGCGTCGCCGAGGCCCACGGTAGATCGAGGATCTCCACCTCGGTGCCGGACCGTACCCCGCCCGGCGGCACGACCGCCAGCCCGTCGGCGGCGGCGATCCCGCGGAGCATCGCCGGACCGTTGTAGTGCAGCGGTACGACGTGTTCGGAGCCCGAGCCCGCGCCGACCCGGTGCACGACAGGGACCAGGCGGGTGTCGTGCGGGTGCCCGTGCACCTCGTCGCGCACGACGACCCGGTACGGATCCTCCACCGGCTTGCCGGCCAGCCCGCGCAGCAGGGGCTCCGCGAGCGTGAGGAGGCCGGAGACGGCGGCAAGGGGGTTGCCGGGCAGCCCGACGAGAAACGGGCCGGAGGTCAGCCGGGCCAGCAGCATCGGGTGACCGGGGCGCACGGCGACGCCGTCGACCACCAGCTCCGCGCCGATCTCGGCGAGGACGGGATGGACGTGGTCGACGGGGCCTGCCGCGGTACCGCCGGTGGTGATGACGAGATCGGCGTCGGAGGTGGCGAGGGCATGCCGGAGGGCCTCACGGTCGTCGCCGAGGCGTCGCGGAGCGGAGACCTCGACGCCCATCGCCCGGAGCCAGGGGCCGATCATGGGCCCCAGGGCGTCCCGGATCAGTCCGTCGTGCGGCAGACCGGTGGTGAGCAGTTCGTCTCCGAGGACGAGGACGTCGACGCGCGGGCGGGAGACCGTCAACAGCTCGTCGTAACCGGCGGCGGCGGACAGCCCGAGGACGGCGGGCGTCACCACCGTTCCGGCGGGCAGGAGTTGATCGCCGGAACGGCACTCCTGGCCACGCGGCCGGATGTCCTGCCCGGGAACCACCTGGCGCTGCGCGTACAACAGCCCCTTGGCCTCGTCGGCGTGAGCGTGTTCGCTCCGGATCACAGCGGTGGCATTGACCGGGATGCGGGCGCCGGTGGCGATCCGTACGGCATCACCGTCGGGAAGCGGAGCGGGCGCACTGTGCCCAGCCAGAATGCACCGCCCTTGCCCGGCGTCCTCGCCTCGTCGGAGAGTCCAGGGCCCTGGTCCGGCAACGACCCAGCCGTCCATGGCGGAGGTGTCGAAGGACGGCAGATCGGCGAGTGCGGTGAGCGGCTCGGCCAGTACGCCTCCGATGGCCCGGTCGAGGGTGAGCCGGAGAGTGCGGGGCGAGGCGGACCGCCCGGCCCGCGCGGCGAGAGCGCGGGCCTCGCCCCAGGCGGTGGCATGCCTGCGCAGAACGTCGCCGCGTCGGTCACGGGCACGCGGGTCGCGGGCGGATTCGGGGGTGAGGTAGTGGCCGGAGGCGCGGCTGGGGCTGTGGTCGGCACCGTGGTCAGTGCCCGGGTGAACACTCGGGCCAGGACCGGGACCAGGGCTCTGAACGGGGTCCGGGTCCGATCCCTGCCCGGGTCCTTGACCGGGGACGTGGTCAAGACCGTGGTCAGGACTCTGGCGCGGGCCCGAACCGGATCCCTGCCGGGGACTCTGTTCCGAGAACCCGGCCCGGGGCTGTGGCTGAGCCACAGATCGGGGCTCACGCGGGGAGCGGCGCCCGACCAGCGCGAGCGCCTGGTCGATGGCCCGGTCCTCCGCGGCGGCGCGGGCCTGCTCAGCGGCCCGGTCCTCC
>NZ_JBFBCG010000034.1:3984-86280 GCF_040683105.1 Streptomyces sp. NPDC051020
CCTCCGCGGCACCACAGGCTTGCTCAGCGGCCCGGTCCTCCGCGGCACCACAGGCTTGCTCAGCGGCCCGGTCCTCCGCGGCACCACAGGCTTGCTCAGCGGCCCGGTCCTCCGCGGCACCACAGGCTTGCTCGGCGGCCCGGTCCTCCGCGGCGGCACGGGCGCCCTCGGTGTTCGGGACCTCATGCTCCGCAGGAGCCTGACCAGCCGCCGAGGCGGCCCCTGCGACGCCGGCACCCGAGACCGCCTGAGCTCCTCCTGCGACACCAGCCCGGCCGGCATCCGCGGCAACCCGGTCCTGATCCGCTGCGGTGTCCCGGCCGGCCGCCGGAGCCTTCGCGGCGGAACCGGTCTCTCCCCAGGTCGGGACAGCGGGCTGATCCGCCCTCGAGCGCCTGCTCCCCGGATCCGGAGAAGGTCCGGGGGTCCAGTCGTCGGCCGCGCCCCCGTCGGCCTTGCGGCGTGCGGGCGTCGTCATGGCGTCTCGGCCTCGTCCGCCCAGCGAAGGGCGAGCGCGGCCGCCTTCCGGGCGGCTTCGGCCACGGCCTCGGCTCCGCTGCCGTCGCCGCTCGCCTTCGCCGCCGCGTACCCGACCAGGAAGGTCGTCAGGGGCGCGGCGGGCCGGGCCACACCGTGGGCGGCATCACGGGCGAGGTCGAGCAGGACGTCGGTGTCGACGTCGAGTTCGATGCCCAGTTCGTTCTTGACTGCGGTGATCCATTCGTCCAGCACGGTCCCATGCTCTCTGATACGGGCCCGGGCTGCGGCAACGTCCTCCCAGGTGTCGCAGTCGAAGGAGGCGAGCGGATCGGCCTCGACGCGGGCGAGGTCCAGTTCGTGCGTCAGCAGGCGCAGCGGGAGCCCGGCCAGGCTGCCGTGCTCGGCGGCCAGCAGGGCCAGCTCGCGACGGAGCGGCTCGGAACGGTAGACGGCGACCAGCGGCTGGTCCCGCCCGTCCTGATCCACGCACAGCGCCCCGTCACGCTCCCCGTGAGCAGCTGCGGCCAGCAGTTCCTCGACCGTGCTCTCCCCCAGGAACGGCAGATCGGCGGAGAGCACGAGCAGATGCCCGGCCGACGTGAGCCGCACCCCGGCACCGAGCGCCGCCAACGGCCCGCCGCCCTGCGGCTCCTCGCGCGCCCAGGTCACTGGGCGTACGGTGGGCCGCCGACCGCCCACCACGACGGTGGCTGCGGCGTCCGGGCAGGCGGCCAGCACCCGGTCGAGCAGCGCCCGGCCGCCCACCCGCAGGGCCGGCTTGTCAGCACCCCCGAGGCGCTTGGCGGCCCCTCCGGCAAGGACGATGGCGTCATACACGGTCATGTCCCGAGTATGAGTGCCACACGCTCCGGTTGAACCTCCCCCTCCCTTCCTCCGCTTCCTCTCCTCTTCTCCTCTTCTCCTCTTCTCCTACAACGTGCGCAGCAGCAGCGCGGGCTGTTCCACGCAGTCGGCCACGTACCGCAGGAAGCCGCCTGCCGTGCCGCCGTCGCAGACCCGGTGGTCGAAGGTCAGCGAGAGCTGAACAACCTGGCGCACAGCCAACTCACCCTGGTGCACCCACGGTTTGGTCACGATGCGACCGACACCCAGCATGGCCGCCTCCGGGTGGTTGATGATCGGCGTCGAACCGTCGACCCCGAACACCCCGTAGTTGTTCAGCGTGAACGTTCCGCCGCTCAGATCCGCCGGGGTCAGCTTCCCCATCCGGGCAGCCTCGGTCAGCCGGCCGATCTCGGCACCGATCGACTCCACGTTACGGTCCTGCGCCTTCCGCACGACAGGGACGACGAGCCCTCGGTCGGTCTGGGCCGCGAACCCCAAATGGACGTCGGGCAGCCGCACGATCTCCCGCGCGTCCAGGTCCACCGTGGAGTTGAGCTCGGGGAACCGGGCCAGCGCAGCCGTGCAGATACGGGCCAGCAGGGCGAGCACCGACACCTTCGGCCCCGCAGCCGGACCGCCGACGCCGTTCATCGCGGCTCTCGCGGCCATCAGCTCGGTGGCGTCCGCGTCGACCCAGCACGTGGCGTCGGGTATCTCGCGCCGGCTGCGTGCCAACTTGTCGGCGACCGCGCCCCGTACACCGCGCAGCGGAATCCGCTCGCCGGCGAGCCCACGGGCAACCGAAGGGGCCACCGATGCCGCGGACGACACCGAAGCCGACGCCGGGACTGCGGACGCAGGAGCCGACTCCACTGCTCCGCTTGCCGCCGCCCTGATGGCGGATTCGACATCGGACCGGAGGATCAGACCGTCCCGCCCCGACCCCGTCAGCTGCCTCAGGTCGAGATCATGCTGCCGCGCCAGCTTCCGGACCAAAGGCGAGACGACCGCCACCGGCCCCGGCTCCTCACCGGGAACAGCCGCGGGGACCGCCCCTGCGACAGCCCCCCGGGCCGGCTCCGCCGCAGGCACCGTCACAGACCCGGCACCGGTGACCGCCTCGGGCCTGACCCGCCGACGACGCGCCGCCGGTGCCCCCGTCCCGTACCCCACCAGCACATTGCCGGACGCCTCGGCCTCCGCAGCCCCATCAGCGGAGAGTTCTCCCGCAGCGGACCCGACCGCCACCGTCAACAACGGTGCCCCGACCGGAAGTTCCGTGCCCTCCTCGCCGAACCTGGCGGTCACCACACCTCCGTAGGGGCACGGCACCTCCACCATCGCCTTGGCCGTCTCGACCTCGACGACCGGCTGGTCGATGGCGACCACGTCGCCGACCTCCACCAGCCAGCGCACGATCTCCGCCTCGGTCAGTCCTTCGCCGAGGTCGGGCAGCTTGAATTCGAGCACCTGGGTCATCAGCTCTCCGCCTCCCACTGCAGCCGCGCAACCGCGTCGAGCACCCGGTCCACACCCGGCAGATGGTGCCGCTCCAGCATCGGCGGCGGATAGGGGATGTCGAATCCGGCGACCCGCAGCACCGGCGCCTCCAGGTGGTGGAAGCAGCGCTCGGTGATCCGGGCGGCTATCTCCCCGCCGGGGCCGCCGAAGCCGGACGACTCATGGACGACGACCGCGCGACCGGTGCGCCGCACCGAAGCGGCAACCGTCTCGTCGTCGAACGGGACCAGCGAACGCAGATCGACCACTTCGAGGTCCCAGCCCTCCTCGACGGCCGCTTCCGCGGCCTCCAGGCAGACAGGCAGGGACGGCCCGTACGTGATCAGCGTCGCGCTGCGCCCGGGGCGGCGGACGACGGCCCGCCCGATCGGTTCGACGGCCACCGGCGCCTCCGGCGACCAGGCCGCCTTCGACCAGTACAGCCGCTTCGGCTCCAGGAAGACCACCGGGTCGTCGGAGGCGATCGAGGCCCGCAGCAGCCCGTACGCGTCGTCGACCGTGGCGGGCGTGACGACATGCAGGCCGGGCGTGGCCATGTAGTACGCCTCAGACGAGTCGCTGTGGTGCTCGACTCCGCCGATCCCGCCGCCGTACGGCACCCGCACCGTGATCGGCAGCGGCATGGCACCACGGGTCCGGTTCCGCATCTTGGCGACGTGGCTGATGAGCTGCTCGAACGCCGGGTAGGCGAACGCGTCGAACTGCATCTCCACCACGGGCCGCAGCCCGTACATCGCCATACCGACAGCCGTCCCGAGAATGCCCGCCTCGGCCAGCGGCGTGTCTGTACAGCGGTCCTCGCCGAACTCCTTCGCCAGCCCGTCGGTGATCCGGAAGACCCCGCCGAGCGTGCCGACATCCTCACCGAGGACATGCACCGTCGGGTCCTCGGCCATCGAGTCACGCAGTGCACGCCCCAGAGCCTGCGCCATGGTGGCCGGCTTGGCCTTCTCCGTCTGCTCGCCGGTCACAGCCGCCACCGTCGTCATCGCCTTCCCTCCGCACCACGTGGGCCGCTCTGGCCGTGGTGGTCCTGCTCGGCGTCGAGCTCGACCCGCAACCGGGCCGCCTGCTCGCGCAGTTGCGTGGTCTGTTCCGCGTACACATGGGTGAAGATGTCCATCGGGTCGAGCACCGGATCGGCGTTCATCCGCTCACGGAGCCCGGCGGCCATCCGCTCCGCGGCCGCGCGCGCCTCCTCGATGCCGTCTTCAGCGAGCAGCCCGCGCCCGGTCAGCTCCCGCTCCAGAAGCTGAATCGGGTCGTGCGCCCGCCACGCCTCCACCTCGCTGTCGACGCGATAGCGCGTGGCGTCGTCGGCGTTCGTATGGGCGTCCATCCGGTACGTCACAGCCTCGACGAGCGTCGGACCGCCTCCGGCCCTGGCACGCGCCACCGCCTCGCCGAGCACCTGATGCACCGCGGCCGCGTCGTTGCCGTCGACCAGCCGGCCCGGCATCCCGTACCCCACCGCCTTGTGCGCCAGGGACGGCGCCGCCGTCTGCTTGGACAGGGGCACGGAGATGGCAAAGCCGTTGTTCTGGACCAGGAAGACCACGGGGGCCCGCCAGACAGCCGCGAAATTCAGACCCTCGTGGAAGTCTCCCTCGCTCGTCCCGCCGTCGCCGACCATGGCGAGCGCGACCACGTCGTCGCCGGCCAGCCGCGCCGCGTGCGCCAGGCCCACGGCGTGCGGGAGCTGGGTGGCGAGCGGGGTGCAGAGCGGGGCGATGCGGTGCTCGCGCGGGTCGTAACCGGTGTGCCGATCCCCTCGCAGCAGGGTCAGTGCCTCGACCGGATCGAGACCGCGCGCGACCGCCGCGAGGGTGTCGCGGTAGCTGGGAAAGAGCCAGTCACGCTCTTCCAGCACCAGCGCCGCCGCTATCTCGCAGGCCTCCTGCCCGGTGCTGGAAGGGTAGACGGCAAGTCGGCCCTGCTTGGTGAGGGCAGTCGCCTGTGCGTTGTATCTCCGGCCGCGCACCAGCTCGGCGTAGAGCCGCAGGAGCAGCTCCGGGTCTGCGTCGGCCGCGGCATCCGTACCGAGCACGCGGTACGGCTCGGGGTCCGGGAGCAGCGGCGCGGGGTCGGTGAGCGGCTTCCAGGCCGGGGGCGGCGTGGGCCGGTAAGCGGCCGCGCCGGGCAGCTCTTGGACCGTCATGACAAGCACCTCCTGGCATCGAGGGGTATCGAGCGGCATCTGGCGATATCGAGGGATCACCTGATATCGAGGTGTGGCTGAATATGTCGAAATGTCGAGCACGCACCGAGGCGCGGATATGGCGTGCCTCACCTACCGATTGTTCGGTCGCGAACGCATTTTGGCTACAGGCACCGTCAGCCTGTGGACAAACGGTTCTCCACAGCCTGGGATAGGGGCAGGTCGTCCAGGGCAGGGAGGCACGGGGACATGGCAGCTGAACAAATGGCCGAGGGAGCCGAGGACCCCGGCCGGGTTCCGCCCGCGCGGCCCCTCGACGCCATCGACCGCGACATCCTCCGGCTGCTTCAGACGGACGGCCGCGCCTCGATACGGTCAGTGGCCGACCGCGTCCACGTGTCGCGCGCCAATGCCTACGCCCGGATCAACCGGCTCATCGACGACGGGGTGATCCGCGGCTTCAGCGCGCGGGTGGACCATGAGCGGGCGGGACAGGGCGCCTCCGCGTACATCACGCTCAAGATCGTCCAGAACACCTGGCGAACGGTGCGCGAGCAACTCCAGGCACTGCCGGGGGCTACCCACATCGCACTGGTCAGCGGCGATTTCGACGTGCTGCTGCTCGTGCACACACCGGACAACCGGTCGCTGCGCGAGCTCGTCCTGACCAGGATCCAGGCCATCCCCGAGGTGCTCTCCACCCGCACGCTGCTGGTGTTCGAGGAGACGGACCTGGACCCGGGCCCCGAGCGCCCCACCGAGCTGACCTAGGTGTACTGCCCGGGGAGGTTGTGGACAGGTGAGTGAGATCGCAAGGCAGCCGGACGTCCTGGGGTGGAGTCTCCCCTGCTCGAACGAAGCCGAGAGCTTGGCGAAGGAGCTACCAGGGCTTAGACCGACCGGCACATGGGGGGTGGGAGAAGGAGCGGGGCTGGGTGGGTGCAGCTGCAAGGCGGAGGAGGGAGGCAACGCGGAGGGGGCCCCTCCCATGCCTTTCGGGCTATGGGGGAGTTGTCGACTGACGACAACGCCGCAGATGTGCGCACCCAGCCCCGCGACGCCGCCCCCCATGTGCCGGTCGGTCTTTTGGCCAACGCAGCGAGCGAGCGTGCCGGGCGGCGCGACGGGGCAAAGCTTGCCAGGAGGGACACCAGGGCCTCTCACGAACCGTATTTCTTGAGGAACGCCCGTACCGCGGCCCAGTTCTCCTGGCTGTTGAGCAACGCCACTCCGTGCTCACCGGCGCCCTTGACGTAGATCAGCCTGTGCTCCGCCGCCTTGGTGCTCGCCCGGTTCAGCGTCTTCGCATCGTCCCCGAAGTACTCGTCGTACTCGGCGGCCATGTAGAGCACCGGCACGGTCAGCTTGGGCACGGCGCCCAGCGCGTTCATTCCGGAGTACAGCGTCGGCGCGGACAGCGAGACCACCGCGTCCGGCTGCGGCTGCAGCTCCGGCGCCGCGGTGAGCACGGCAGTACCCCCCTTGGACGCCCCCATCAGCAGCAGCTTCTTCGCGCCCTTGCCGCGCAGATACCCGGCCGCCCCGATGATCTCGGAGACCTCCTGGCCCGTCGAATTGACCGCGAGCACCCGATAGCCGGCCCGGTGCAGCTCGTCGGCCTTGTCCTTCCACTGGCAGGCGGTGCCGTCGGACTGGTGGGTCAGCACGATCCCCGCGCCTGTCCCGGCGCCGCTCGCACCGCCGGGCATATAGCCGCCGGTCTCGGTGGAGTCGGCGGACTTGAAGGTGATGGACGCCGCCTCGGCCTCGGCCGATGTCAGACAGCCGAAGTCATCAGGCTGCCGGGCCTCCTCACTCGCGTCCGCCCCCTTCTCGGCACCGCTGCCACCGGTGTCGCCGCTGCCGCCCCCTCCGCAGCCGGTCAGCGACACGGCGGCAAGCAACGTGACAGCACACAAGAACCCGGGAACACGAAGGAAGGCAGCCATGCCGAAGGATGGTGGTCTGGACCTGTCCGGCCGTCAACGGTTCAGCGGTCGGAACGCATCCCCTCGAAGGCCAGCTGGACGACCGTGTCCGCCAGCTGCTCCCCCTCTGCGTCGCCCCCCGGCTGCGGCCGATACCACTCCACCAGAGAGTTGACCATTCCGAAGAGCAGCCTCGTCGCCAGACGTATGTCGATGTCGGAGCGGAGATCGCCGTCCGCGACGGCCGCCTGCAGCAGTTCGGCCACCCGCTGGTCGAACTCACGCCGACGCTCCATGGCCCAGCGCTCGGCCTTTGTATTGCCCCGTACGCGCAGCAGCAGCGTGACGTAGGGCAGTTCGGCTATCAGCACCTCGACGGTACGTCGCGTGACGTACTCGACCCGCACGATCGCGCGCCCGCGCGTCGCACCCGGCTCGTCGAGAATCCCGAAGAGCCCGTCCAGCGCCCGGCTGACCGCGCGCCGCAGCAGCTCCTCCTTGCCTGTGACGTGGTGATAGATGGACGATTTGGAGATGCCCGCCGCCTTGGACAGGTGCTCCATGGACGTGCCGTCGTAACCGCGCTCGTTGAAGACACGGACGGCGACGGTGAGGAGAGTCTCCGGGGTGTACGTGTCCCGCTTGGCCGTGGTCATGTCCGCGATCCTCCCCTACGAGTTGTCCACAGGTTTCGTGGGGCCCCTTGTCCCGACCGATCGTTCGGTTACTCTAACTCTGTCCGCCCGTCCCTGCCCAGCTCGATGAGGAGTTGGTCCGCCATGGCCGCCGAGCTCTCCCCGCACCTGCTGTCCGAGAAGCACCGCCCCACGCTCGACCAGGCCCTCGACGCGATCCGCACGCGCGCGTACTGGTCCCCGCACCCCGAGCACCCGAAGGCGTACGGCGAGGGCGGTGCACCGGGCAGCCTGAGCGCCGCCGAGGGCAAGGCCGCCTTCGACGCCGTACTGCACACCCGGCTCGACCTCGGTCAGCCGGGCACCGACGGCTGGACGGGCGGCGAGACCTCGCCCTACGGACCGGAGCTCGGCGTCGAGTATCCGCACGCCGACCTGGATGTGCTGCTTCCGGCGATGCGCGCGGGAATGGCAGTGTGGCGCGAGGCAGGGCCCGAGACCAGGGCGCTGGTCTGCCTGGAGATCCTGGCGCGCATCAGCGCCCGCACCCATGAGTTCGGCCACGCCGTGATGCACACCAGCGGTCAGGCGTTCATGATGGCGTTCCAGGCGGGCGGCCCGCATGCCCAGGACCGCGGCCTGGAGGCGGTGGCGTATGCGTACGAGGAGCAGATCCGCACCCCACGGACGACGGACTGGTCCAAGCCGCAGGGCAAGCGCGATCCGCTGCAGCTGCACAAGACGTACATCGCGGCGGGCCGCGGCATCGCGCTGCTGATCGGCTGCAACACCTTCCCCACGTGGAACGGCTATCCGGGACTGTTCGCTTCTCTCGCCACCGGCAATCCCGTCCTGGTGAAGCCGCACCCGCGCGCCGTGCTCCCTCTGGCGCTCACGGTGCAGGTGGCCCGCGAGGTACTGAGCGAGGCCGGCTTCGACCCCAATCTCGTCTGTCTGGCCGCCGAGCGTCCGGGCGAGGGCATCGCGAAGGCCCTGGCGGTCCGCCCCGAGATCAAGATCATCGACTACACCGGGTCCACCGCCTTCGGCGACTGGCTGGAGACCCACGCCCGCCAGGCACAGGTCTACACGGAGAAGGCGGGGGTCAACACGATCGTCGTCGACTCCACCGACGACTACCGCGGCATGCTGTCCAACCTGGCGTTCTCCCTCTCCCTGTACAGCGGCCAGATGTGCACCACCCCGCAGAACCTGCTGATCCCCCGGGACGGCATCGCGACGGACACGGGCGACAAGACGTACGACGACGTGGTGGGCGACATCGCAGCCGCGGTCACCGGTCTGCTCGGCGACGACGCCCGGGCGAACGCGCTGCTCGGCGCGCTGGTCAACCCGGATGTGAAGGCCCGCCTGGAGGCAGCGGCAGGGCTGGGCGAAGTCGCCTTGGCCTCAAGGGAGGTGGCCAACCCGGAGTTCCCCGACGCGGTGGTCCGAACCCCGGTCATCGTGAAGCTCGACGGCACGAAGCCGGACGACGAAGCGGCGTATCTGTCGGAGTGCTTCGGTCCGGTGGCATTCGCGGTCGCGGTCGACTCGACGGCGGACGCTGTGGAGCTGCTCCGCCGCACGATCCGTGACAAGGGCGCGATGACGGTCGGGGCGTACACGACGTCACCGGAGGTGGAGCGCGCGGTGGAGGACGTCTGCCTGGACGAGTCGGCCCAGCTCTCGCTGAATCTGACGGGCGGGGTGTACGTCAACCAGACTGCGGCGTTCTCCGACTTCCACGGCTCGGGCGGCAACCCTGCGGCCAACGCGGCCCTGTGCGACGGAGCGTTCGTATCAAATCGCTTCCGCATGGTGGAAGTCCGCCGCCAGGCCTGACACGGCCTGCCCCGCTCCTCCCGGCTCCAGCCCCTCGGCGTCTCTTGAGCTCCCCCGGCGTTCGAGGAGCGGGGCCCGGGGGGCGGAGCCCCCATTTCGGGAAGAGCGCCCGCTACGGGCAGGGGCGCGAGAGACCTGCCGCAGGCGCCGCCCCGCCCGCACAGTCGGCTCCCGGCCTCAGCCCGCTCCCACGCCCCTCGAAATATCCGCATACCGCTGCACCCACGCATGCATGGCAATGGCCGCCGCGGCCCCCGCGTTGATCGACCGCGTGGATCCGAACTGCGCAATCGAGCACACCATCGTCGCGTGCTTACGCGCCTCCTCGGTCAGCCCCGGCCCCTCCTGCCCGAAGAGCAGCACACAGCGCCGCGGCAGCTCGGTCCGCTCCAGCGGCACCGCCCCCGGCAGATTGTCGATCCCGATGATCGGCAGCCCTTCGGCCGCCGCCCAGACGGTCAGATCCGCCGTGTCGGGGTGATGCCGCACGTGCTGGTACCGGTCGGTGACCATCGCACCGCGCCTGTTCCACCGCCGTCGGCCCACGATGTGGATCTCCTTGGCGAGGAAGGCATTCGCAGTCCGCACCACCGACCCGATATTGAAGTCGTGGCCCCAGTTCTCCACCGCTACGTGGAAGTCGTGCCGCCGAAGATCCAGATCGGCGACGATCGCCTCCCTCGTCCAGTAGCGGTACTCGTCACCGACATTGCGCCGGTCGCCCTGGGCGAGCAACTCGGGGTCGTACCGCTCGCCCTCGGGCCAGGGCAGCGGATGCGGCCCGACGCCGATCTCCGCCCCGAATCCGTCGTCGTACTGCAACGCCTCCGCGGACTGCTCACCGACCCCGAGGCCATCGGCCGACGGACTCTCACTGCTACTGCTCCTACTACTGCCGGTATCACTGCTCACCCGACGAGCGTATGGCCACTGCTTCTGCTGTGCTGCGGTGCCTCCTCCTCGCCGCCCCGCTGCTGCTCGGGCACCCGGCCCGTGCGCGAGAACAGCAGCTGCCGCCCGAGCGTCACCCGGCCGCCCAGCCAGACCAGGAAGACCGTCGGCAGGAAGACGGAGTCGGCGGCGATCATCGCCATCGAGAAGAAGGGCAGCCCCAGCAGCAGAGCGATACCCACGTGCTCACACATCATGGCGACGAGCAGGACGTTCTTGACGCGCCGGTTGAAAAGAGTGAAGGGGAAGGCGACCTGCACGATGACCGTGCCGTACGTCAGCACCATGACCATCACGCCATGGGACGCGAGGAGGTCCGACAGCGCGGGCCACGGGGTGAAGTAGTCGAGATTGAGCGGGTAGTACAGCGCCGTGCCATCCTGCCAACGCGATCCCTGGACCTTGTACCAGCCCGCGGTCGCGTAGATCAGACAGACCTCGGCCATGATCACGACGAGAGTGGCGTTGTGCACGAGGTTGGCGAGGACATCGAGCAGCGTGCGTGGTTCGCTCTGCGGCGCGTAACGGTTCACGGCCCACCAGACACCGTGCCCGATCCACAGCACCCAGAAGAGAGTCGGCAGCCACCAGGTGCCACCGAGGCCGTCTGTCGCCGTAGCCACAACAAGGACCAGGCCGAGCACTAGCCACAGAATCGTGCCGGCGACATTCAAGGCCGGCCGGGCGCCTCCCGCCCCCGGCTCCTGCTCCGACCTCGACTCGTCGTCCGCCCCTGACTCCGTACGGCGTGCCCGCGCCGCACGTCGCGCATCCAGCGACCAGACCTGCCCGCAGCGCGTCAGCACGAGGTAGATCGCCATCAGATGGACGACGTTGTCCCCGCCGTCACCCAGGAAAACGCTGCGGTTCTGCAGCGAGAGCACACCGACCATGAAAAGGATGGACATCGCGCGGGTGTGCCAGCCGACCATCAGCAGTGCGGCGGACAGCAGGACGACCGCATAGACGATCTCGAACCAGGCCGTGCTGTCCGACCACATGAGCACCGAGAAGGACTCATTGCCCGATATGAGCTCCTTCGCCATGTCCCAATGCCATGGGGCGTCGGGGCCGTACATCTCATGGCGGTGCGGCAGCTCACGCAGCAGGAACAGCAGGTACGTGGCGGAGAAACCGATCCGGACAACGGCGCTCTGATACCGGCCGAGGGCCGAGGAGGTAATGCGCTGCACGCCACCGGCGAGCTTGCGGCCGGGGTTAGCCGTACTCACTTGACCGCCCCCTTGGCGTTCCCGGGGAGGTCGGCGGGGGTGACGGTCCACCACGGCAGCACCCGGTAGTTCGGCTTGGTGCTGATCTTCTCCGTGCTCCACGGCGGCGCGGAGAGGGAACGCACCTCGGAGCGGACCTGGATGCGCTCGACGGTGCCGCCGTAGTCGTGCTCGCCGAGGCGCAGCATCACGATGCGGCGGATGTAGCGCTCGGAGAGAGCACCGCGCGGTCCGTTCGGGCGGTTCTGGATGTCGTGGGAGTTGAGATAGAAGTCCCAGGCGCGGCGGAGCTGGTTCTGGTGGATGTGACTGGGGAGGAGATTGCCTCGTATCCCTCTGACGTCCTCGGCCGAGAGACTCATCCACTGAGTGGTGCGACGACCTTCGGGACCGGCTATCTCAGCCCGTACGTGCAGAGCGACGTTCTGCTGGAGCGGATTGGGAGCGAAGAGCTTCCAGTTCTGCTCGAACTCGGGATAGACCCAGTCGTCGACCGCTTTGCCGTGCTGCTTGGTCAGCGTGTTGGACGGGGCGACGTGCAGAAACACCATGGCCAGATGGGTGCAGGCAATCGTCCCGATGACCGACAGCGCGATGGCGGCCACGATCTGGTACGGACGGGACAGTCCGGCGATACCGGAGCGTCCCGGCGTGGGAGCTCCGGCGAATTCAGCGGACGGTGCCGTACGCAGACGCAGGTACGAACCCGGGTCCACCCCCGGACCACCGCTCCCGTTCCCGTCTCCGACGCCCCTGTCGTCGTACGAATCCATCCCGCCCCGATCCCCGTCGATCCCCGGTCAGTTATCCACAGGGTTGACACCCTACGGGCCACCGACTCACCATTGAAGCCATCGAACCGAACGATCGGTCGGTAGGGAGCCCGGGATGGCGGCAGTGACTACGGACCAGACAGCGCAGGGCCAGGCGCGAGGGACCGCGCCGGCGACAGCAGGTGGGCCCGATGGGCCGGCCGGGGCGGACGCGGCTCAGCAAGCAGCCTTCGACGCCGCGGTGGCGGCCGACGAGCGCATCGAGCCGCGCGACTGGATGCCGGACGCGTACCGGGCCTCGCTGGTCAGGCAAATGGCCCAGCACGCCCACTCCGAAATCATCGGCATGCAGCCCGAGGCCAACTGGATCAGCCGCGCGCCCTCGCTGCGCCGCAAAGCGATCCTGATGGCCAAGGTGCAGGACGAGGCGGGACACGGGCTGTATCTCTACAGCGCGGCGGAAACGCTGGGGACGAGCCGCGAGGACATGCTCGACAAGCTCCACGCGGGCCGCCAGAGGTATTCGTCAATTTTCAATTACCCCACGCTGACCTGGGCGGATGTCGGCGCGATCGGCTGGCTGGTGGACGGCGCCGCGATCACCAACCAGGTGCCGCTCTGCCGCTGCTCGTACGGTCCGTACGCACGGGCCATGGTCCGTATCTGCAAGGAGGAGTCCTTCCACCAGCGCCAGGGGTACGAGCTGTTGCTCACCCTCGGCCGCGGGACCCCGGAGCAGCGCGAGATGGCGCAGGATGCGGTGAACCGCTGGTGGTGGCCGTCCCTGATGATGTTCGGCCCGCCGGACGACGCATCGGCGCACTCGGCGCAGTCGATGACCTGGAAGATCAAGCGGCACTCCAACGACGAGCTGCGGCAGCGGTTCGTCGACATCTGTGTCCCGCAGGCCGAGGTGCTGGGGCTCACCCTCCCGGACCCGGACCTCCGGTGGAATGAGGAGCGCGGACACCACGACTTCGGGGCGATCGACTGGACGGAGTTCCAGGAGGTCCTGAAGGGCAACGGCCCGTGCAACGAACAGCGCCTCACACAGCGGCGCCGGGCACACGAAGAGGGCGCCTGGGTCCGGGACGCGGCGGCTTCGTACGCGCTCAAGCACCCCGCACCGACGCGCCACGCCCACGCACCGGCCCACGTCGCAGAAGCACCACACGCGGAAATGCCCCGGACAGGCATGCACACCTCACCGAACGCGGAGGCGACGGCATGAGCAGCTCGACCGACTGGCCGCTCTGGGAGGTGTTCGTGCGCTCGCGGCGCGGCCTCTCCCACACCCACGCGGGCAGCCTGCACGCCCCGGACGCCGAGATGGCCCTGCGCAACGCCCGTGACCTGTACACACGCCGTTCCGAGGGCGTCTCCATCTGGGTGGTGCCATCCACGGAGATCACGGCCTCCTCACCGGACGAGAAGGACTCGTTCTTCGAGCCGGCGGGCGACAAGCCCTACCGGCACCCCACGTTCTACGAGATCCCGGAAGGGGTGAAGAACCTGTGACCGCGGCCCTCGCCCTCGGCGACGACGCGCTGGTGCTCTCGCACCGGCTGGGGGAGTGGGCGGGCCACGCGCCCGTGCTGGAGGAGGAGGTGACCCTCGCCAACATCGCCCTGGACCTCCTGGGACAGGCCCGGGTGCTGCTCTCGCTCGCCGGGGACGAGGACGAGCTGGCGTTCCTGCGCGAGGAGCGCGCCTTTCGCAACGTCCAGCTGGTCGAACAGCCCAACGGCGACTTCGCCCACACCATCGCCCGCCAGCTGTACTTCTCCGTCTACCAGCGGGGGTTGTACGAGCAACTGGCGACCGGCGGAGGCGAGTTCGCCGAGCTGGCCGCGAAGGCCGTCAAGGAGGTCGCATACCACCAGGACCACGCCACGCACTGGACGCTGCGGTTGGGCGACGGCACGGAGGAGAGTCATCAGCGGATGCAGCGCGGGGTGGATGCGCTGTGGCGGTTCACCGGTGAACTGTTCCAGCCGGTCGAGGGAGTGGAGACCGACTGGCCGTCGCTGCACACCGACTGGCTGGCCACCGTCACCGGCGTCCTGCAGCAGGCGACGCTGACGGTGCCGACCGGTCCGCAGTCCGGGGCCTGGGCGGCCGGGGCAGGACGGCAGGGCATCCATACGGAACCCTTCGGGCGGATGCTCGCCGAGATGCAGCATCTGCACCGCAGCCACCCGGGGGCGTCATGGTGACCGGCACGCTGCTGGAAGAGGAGGTGCGCCGGCTCGCCGGATCCGTGCCCGACCCCGAGCTGCCTGTGCTCACCCTGGAGGAGCTGGGCGTGCTCCGCGGAGTGGAGGTGCTCGCCCCCGGCAAAGTCACCGTCCGCCTCACCCCGACGTACACCGGCTGCCCGGCGATCGAGGCCATGTCGGCCGATATCGAGCAGGTGCTGCACGACCACGGCATACCGGAGGTCTCCGTGGTCACTGTGCTCGCACCGGCCTGGTCGACCGACGACATCAGCGCGGAGGGGCGGCGCAAGCTCGCCGAGTTCGGCATAGCACCCCCGCGCCCGCATGATGCCGGCACCGGGTCCGGCGGACCGGTGCCGCTCACCCTCTCGGTGCGCTGCCCGCACTGCGGCTCCACGGACACGGAGCTGCTGAGCCGGTTCTCCTCCACCGCCTGCAAGGCGTTGCGCCGCTGCGCGAGCTGCCGTGAACCGTTCGACCACTTCAAGGAGTTGTAGATGTTCCATCCGCTCCGGGTCCGAGCGATCGAGCGGCTGACCGACGACTCGGTGGCCGTGACCTTCGCGGTGCCCCCCGAGCTGCGCGAGACCTTCCGCCACAAGCCAGGGCAGCACCTCAATGTGCGCTACACGGTCCAGGGCGAAGAGATCCGGCGTTCGTACTCGATCTGCACCCCGGCCGCCGATGCCCCAGCCGATCCCGAGCTGAAGGTGGGCATCCGCCTGGTCGACGGCGGTGCGTTCTCCACGTACGCCCTCAAGGAACTCGCCGTCGGCGACCAGGTCGAAGCGATGCCCCCGATGGGACGCTTCGTGCTCACGCCCCGTGCCGGTCACTACGCGGCGATCGTCGGCGGCAGCGGCATCACCCCGGTGCTGTCGATCGCGTCGACTCTGCTGGCCCGTGAGCCCGAGGCCCGGTTCTGTCTGATCCGGAGCGACCGGACGGCTGCCTCGACGATGTTCCTGGACGAGGTCGCCGACCTCAAGGACCGCTACCCGGACCGCTTCCAGCTGGTGACAGCGCTCTCCCGCGAGGAGCAGCAGGCAGGCCTCCCGTCCGGCCGGCTCGACCGGGAGCGGCTGACCGGGCTGCTGCCCGCGCTCCTGTCGGTGGGAGAGGTGGACGGCTGGTATCTCTGTGGGCCGTTCGGCCTGGTCCGGGCGGCAGAGGGTGCGCTGCACGGCCTCGGTGTCGACCGGGCCCGTGTCCACCAGGAGATCTTCCACGTCGACGACGGCCCAGCCGCTCCCACCCGCACGCGGGTCGAGGCGCCCGCACACAGCACGCTCACCGCGACACTGGACGGACGCTCGGGCAACTGGCCGGTCCAGGACGGCGAATCGCTGCTGGAAACGGTCTTGCGCAGCCGCTCCGACGCTCCGTACGCCTGTAAGAGCGGGGTGTGCGGGACGTGCAGGGCGTTCCTGGTCTCGGGCAAGGTCCGGATGAACCGCAACTTCGCGCTGGAGCCGGAAGAGACAGGGGCGGGTTATGTGCTCGCCTGCCAGTCGCATCCGCTCACACCGGAGGTGGAACTCGACTTCGACCGCTGACCCCTCTGATCACTCGGATCCCACCGGGTTCGATTGGATCTTCTCGGAACCTCCCCGAACCTCCTCGGACCTCCGGGTCTCCCGCACCGCCGCGTCCTTTCCCTGTTCCCTTCTCGTAGAACTTGTTCTATCTTGACGCTCCGTCAGGTTCGGTTACGGGCACAGCGGTTCGCGGGAGGTCAGTGCAGTGGACTTCACCTTCACCGAGGAGCAGCAGGCAGCCGTCGAGGCGGCAAGGGCGGTCTTCTCGGGCGTCGAGCCCGACGGAGTGCCCAGCCCCGCGCTCACTCCGGGAGCGGTGGCCGAGGACATCGACCGGTCCGTGTGGGCGGGGCTGGCCGCAGGTGACCTGCTGAGCCTGACGCTGGCACCGGAACACGGCGGGGCCGGGCTCGACGCGGTCGCGCTCTGCCTGATCCTGCGCGAATCGGCGAAGGTGCTCGCCCGGGTGCCGCTGCTGGAGACCTGCGCGGTCGCGATGACGATCCAGCAGCACGGCGACCCTGGCCTCGCAGCCGAGCTGCTGCCCCGCGTCGGCCGGGGCGAGCTGGTCCTCACCGTCGGGGCCAACGGCCGCACCGGCCACGACCCGGCCGAGCTCGCCGTCACAGCCCGCCGGGACCTTGCGGGAAAGGCCGGCCAGGACCATGACCGGTTCAGCGGCGAGGACGGCGAAAGCGCGGGCTGGGTACTCGACGGAGTGCAGTCGGGGGTGCCGTGGGCCCAGTCCGCGGACTGGATCGCGGTGCCGGCCCACACGGACGAGGGCCTGGCCGTGCTGGCACTGGTCCGCCGCACGGCCGAGGGCGTCGCACTCGCCGAACAGGTCTCCACGAGCGGCGAGTTGTTCGCCGAGGTCCGACTGGACACGGTACGGATCGAGAACAGCGCGCTGATCAGTACGCCGGGTGCCTGGGAGTGGCTGCGCACCCTGCTCACTACTGGAACCTGCGCGTTCGCGCTGGGTCTCGGCGAGGCCGTGCTCGCCATGACAAGCGAATACACCGGAAAGCGCGAGCAGTTCGGGTATCCCGTCGCGACGTTTCAGTCCGTCGCCGTCCAGGCCGCGGACCGGTACATCGATCTGCGGGCCATGGAAGTGACCCTCTGGCAGGCTGCCTGGCGGATCTCCACCGGTGCGCCCGGAACGCTGCCCGTCGCGGGCGATGTCGCGGTGGCGAAGATCTGGGCGTCGGACGGAATCCGTCGGGTCGTGCAGACCGCCCAGCATCTGCACGGCGGCTTCGGCGCGGACACCGACTACCCGCTGCACCGCTTCCACGCCTGGGCGAAACAGATCGAGCTGTCGCTCGGCCCCGCAATGATGCACGAGGAGGCACTGGGCGACCTGCTGGCCGCCCATCCCCTCGGCTGAGCCCCCCGGCCCGCTCCGGCTCCCACCGGAGCGCGGGAGGATCCCCGCCGGATCAGAGAACGAAGGCCGGGTTGTCGTTGTCCGTGACCATCGGGCGCCCGGCACCGTCCCAGGCAAGCATCCCGCCGTCGACGTTCACGGCGTCGATGCCCTGCTGCACCAGGTACTGAGTGACCCGGGCAGACCGGCCGCCGACCCGGCACATCACATGCACGCGCCGACCGTCCTCCGCCGCCTCGGTCACCTCACCGAAGCGGCCGACGAAGTCACTCATCGGAATATGCAGGGCACCATCGACGTGCCCCGCCGCCCATTCGTCGTTCTCCCGGACGTCCAGCACAAGGCCGTCCGACGGCACCGCCGCGACATCCACCGAGGGCAGCGGGGCGAAATTCATGGGTCATGCCTTCTCTCGTACGAACGCTCCGGACTTACCAGAAACGCTACTGCACCAGACCTGCCAGCTCCGCCTCTCGCTGCGAGACCTCACCCAGCAGCTGTTCGGCGATCTCGTCGAGCAGCCGGTCCGGGTCGTCGGGCGCCATCCGCAGCATGGCCCCGATCGCGCCCTCCTCCAGCTCCTGGGCGAGCACCGTCAAAAGTTCCTTGCGCTGGGTCAGCCAGTTCAGCCGGGCGTAGAGCTCCTCGCTCTCGCTGAGCTCCGCCTGCGGTGGAACCGGCCCCGCCGCCCACTCTTCCGCCAGCTCCTTCAGCAGGGCCTCGTCCCCACGCCCGTAAGCGGCGTTGACGCGGGTGATGAACTCGTCCCGGCGCGCCCGCTCCGTCTCGTCCTGGGCGAGATCCGGGTGGGCACTGCGCGCCAGCTCGCGGTAGAGCTTGCGCGCCTCCTCGGTCGGCCGGACCCGCTTGGGCGGCCGCACCGGCTGCTCGGTCAGCATCGCCGCCGCCTCGGGGGACAGCCCGTCGGAGTCGAGCCAGTCGTGGAAAAGCTCGTCGATGCCCGGCATCGGCATCACGAGCGCCCGAGCCTCCTGAGCCCTGCGCAGATCCTCGGGGTCACCGCTCCGAGCGGCTCGGGCCTCCGCGATCTGCGCGTCGAGCTCGTCGAGGCGGGCGTACATCGGGCCGAGCTTCTGGTGGTGCAGCCGGGAGAAGTTCTCCACCTCGACCCGGAAGGTCTCCACCGCGATCTCGAACTCGATCAGCGCCTGCTCCGCCACC
The DNA here is from genome assembly GCF_040683105.1 of Streptomyces sp. NPDC051020. Lineage (NCBI taxonomy): Bacteria > Bacillati > Actinomycetota > Actinomycetes > Kitasatosporales > Streptomycetaceae > Streptomyces > Streptomyces sp. NPDC051020. The sequence goes on from NZ_JBFBCG010000034.1 coordinate 22,686, forward strand.
CGCACGGCCTTCGCCAGCCGCGCCTCGGGGCGCGCGTCAGCGGCAGCGCCCGCGTCGGCGTCACCCCGAGGGCCTTGCTGCTCGTGCTGCTCCTGCTGCCGGTCGTTGTCCTGCCGGTCATCGTCGTTCCGGGTGGTCGGCACCCCGGCGGCTTCGTGGGTCACCCGTCCAGCGTATGGCCCCGGCCCGTGCCCCGAGGACGCACGGTCGGCGGAACACCCCTCACACCCCGAGCTCGGCCGCTATTCGCCCTGAACCGACGGCCCGCACCAGCTCCGCGTGATCCGCCTCCGTACGGTCCGCGTACGTCACAGCGAAGCTCGCCACCGCCTCGTCCAGCTCGTCGTTCTTGCCGCAGTAGCCTGCGATCAACCGCGGATCGGCGCTGTGGGCGTGGGCCCTCGCCAGCAGTGCACCTGTCATCCGCCCGTAGTCGTCGACCTGGTCGGGCGACAGGGCTGCCGGGTCCACACTGCCCTTGCGGTTCCTGAATTGCCGCACCTGGAACGGCCGCCCCTGCACGGTCGCCCAGCCCAGCAGAATGTCGCTGACCACCTGCATCCGCTTCTGCCCGAGCACCACTCGGTGGCCCTCGTGCGCCGTCTCGGGCACCTCGAAACCGACGGCGGGCAGATACGGCGCCAGCGCGGAGGGCCGCGCCTCCTTCACCTGCAGGACCAACGGCTCGCCGCGGTGATCGAGCAGCAGCACCACGTAGGACCGGGTTCCGACGCTCCCCGTGCCGACCACCCGGAACGCCACGTCATGGATCGCGTAACGGGCGAGCAGCGGCACCCGGTCCTCCGAGATCGTGCCCACATAGTCGCCGAGCGCCGCCGCGACCGCTGCGGCCTCCGCATCCGGCACTCGCCGCAGCACCGGCGGTGCGTCGACAAAGCGGCGTCCGCTGCCCTCGGCCTCCTCCGTGGACTTGGCGGCGAAGCGGGCGCTGGTGTTCTTACGGGCCTTCTGCGAGACCCGTTCCAGCATGCCGACCAGATCCCGCGCGTCCGTGTGCGAGACGAGTTCCTCGTCGGCGATGGCATTCCAGGCGTCGAGCGCGGGCAGTCTGGCCAGCAATCGCATCGTCCTGCGGTACGCACCCACCGTGTCGTACGCACCCCGCCGACAGGTGTCCTCGTCCGCCCCGGCCTCACGCCCCGCGAGTACCAGCGAGGTGGCGAGCCGCTTGAGGTCCCACTCCCACGGGCCGAACACGGTCTCGTCGAAATCGTTCAGATCGATGACCAGACTGCCTCGCGCATCGCCGTACAACCCGAAGTTGGCCGCGTGCGCATCGCCGCAGAGCTGGGCGCCCACCCCGGTCACCGGTGTGCCCATCAGGTCATGGGCCATCAGCCCGGCCGAACCGCGCAGAAACGCGAACGGTGTGGCGGCCATCCGCCCCACCCGGATGGGCGCGAGGTCGGGCACTCGGCCCCGGTTCGACTCCTCGACCGCCTGCACGGCGTCGGGCCGGCCTGAGGGAAGGATCAGCGCATCGTGCGAGGTCCTGGGCACCCGGTCACGCAGTGCCTTGCCCGTCCGCCTCGGCGACTGCGGCGCGCTGTCCGCCGCAACGGCCGCGCGCCGGGCGAACCCGGGCACGACCGGTATGCGCGGCTCATCCGTCACAACCCGCTGCCTCGGCACTGCCGCTTCGAACTCACCCATGGCGCGCAGCCTTCCCCGCCCTCGACCGACGTCCTGTCCAACATCAACTGCCGACGACGGTACCGCCGTCCGTCAACAGCCGTCTGCCCCTGTGGAAAACCTGACCGAACACCTGTGGACAGCGCCTTGCCCTGGTCAGACGCCGACAGCCTCCTCCAGCTCCTCCTCCAACTCTTCCCTCGCCTCGACCTCGGCCCGACGCTCCGCCGTCACCCTGTTCTCCGTGCCCGTCCGGTTCTCCGACCCGGCCCGGTGCCGGGACGAACCCACACCCTGAGCCTGCGCAGCAACCTTCCGCCGCTTCCCCTCGGCCAACCCGGCCGCTCCCATCGCGACCAGCCCCACCAGGAACCAGAGCGCGAGCACCAGCACGTGTCCGCCGAGTCCGTGCCCATCGAAGTACACATGGCTCCTCACACCCTCGACGAAGCCCGCGCCGTTCCAGAACGCGTGCAGCGATCCGAAGAAGCCGGGCTGCAGTTCGGGCCGGAAGATGCCGCCGGAACTGGTGAAGTTCAGCATCACGAACAGCACCATCACGCCGAGCGTCGTCCACCGCTTGAGGAACGTGTGCAGCCCCACACCGATCAGGAGAATGCCCGCCGAGTAGAGCCAGGCCATCGCCCAGAGTCCGCCCAGCCCGTGGTCCACCAGCCCGAACATCGGCCCCGCGAACACCGCCCCGATCACGCTCACCACGAGTGACGCACCGAGGGCCAGCGCCGCCCTGATCCGCAACGCCAGCACCGCACCCGCGCCACCGATCACCGCGACCGACGCGTACGACCCGATGCTCACCGCGACCAGCAGGAAGAAGATCCCCTGGCCGGTCGGGTCGCCGTCCGCGGTCGGTGCCGTGTCCGTCACTTTCAGCGGGGCTCCCTGCGCGGCCGCCACCTTCGTGAAGACTTTCTCCACCACTGTGGCGCTGGTGTCGGAGGAGGCGCTGGCCACAAGAAGCTCGGGGTGCTTCCCCGGCAGGTAGGCACCGTAACTCGCCTGTGTCTTCAGGTGGTTCACCGCGGTGTCCCGGTCGGGGACGGTACGCACGCTGAGCGCGCCGTCACCCTTGTCCTGCAGCCTCTGCGCGAGCACCTGCGCGCTCGGCCCCGATCCGACCACGTCCACCCGCAGCTCGTGCGGTTCCGGAGCGTGGAACGCCCCCAGGTAGGCGAGTCCCATCCCGATGCACATCAGCAGGGGCGTGACGAGATGGCTCAGCACATGGCGCAGGGCAGCGGCGGTCGTGCCGCCGGCGGCACGTGAACCCGTGGACATCGGACTCCAATGGTTGGCTTTTACAACTCTTATATCCGTTGTACTATACAACTGAACATGGGGAAAGGTGAGACCGTGCAAGACGCCGCCGGGGAACGCGAAGAGTCGCTGGACGTCATCGAGCGCGAACTGACGGCGTTCGCGCGCCGGGCGCGCGCCGCCGCGGCCCGCCTCCATCCGGAGCTGCCGCTGGTCTCGTACACACTGCTGTCGCACATCGACGACCAGCAGGGCTGCCGCGCAACGGATCTGGCCGCGCACTACATGCTCGACAAGTCAACGGTCAGCCGGCAGATCGCCACCCTGGAGAGGCTCGGCCTGGTCGAGCGCCACCCGGACCCCACGGACCACCGGATCCAGGTGCTGCACCCCACCGAAGCCGGAACGCAGGCCCTCGCCTCGACACAGGCCAGCCGTCACGCGGCCTACCAGCAGCGCCTCGCGGAGTGGACCGCGGACGATCTCGCACGGTTCGCCGAATACCTGCTGCGCTACAACGCGTCGGGCGGGACGAGCACCCCGGGCGCGGGCACGCCCCAGTAACCGCCGGGAGCCGTCAGCAGCCGCCCTCGTCGACCACGAGGTACGTCTGCGCCCAGAGCGCCAGCTCCTTCAGGGCAGGCTCCATCGCGGCGCCGGCCCGCGTCAGCCGGTACGAGACCCGCAGCGGCGGACCCTCGTCGACCTCACGCACCACCAGCCCGGCCGCACCGAGTTCGGTCAGCCGGTCCGAGAGCATGCGCTCACTGATGCCCGGAATCGCCCGCCGCAGATCCGCGAAGTGCACCGGCTGCTGCAGAAGCACGGAGACGATCGGGCCCGTCCAGCGCTTCCCGAACAGCTCGAAGACGCGCGTGATGCTCTCGTCGACCCGCCGACACGCCTGCTCACTGTGATCCGCCATACACCCAGGGTACTGCGTCGCAGTGGGGTGCTTATGTTTAGTAAGCTCCTATGTTATTACTAGGTACATACGAAAAAGATGCCCTGCATCCCCAGCAGGGCACCGCTCTCTCAATATCCGTGGAGATCCCCCATGACCACGCTTCTGCACCTCGACTCCGCCGTATTCCCGCAGGGCTCCGCATCGCGCGAGGTCACCGCCACCTTCGTCAAGACCTGGCTCGAGCAGCACCCGGACGGACAGGTCGTCTACCGCGACCTCGCGGCGAACCCGCTGCCCCACCTGGACGCCGCAGCGGCAGCCGCCGGCGCCGAGGACCCGTTGCGCAGCGAGCTCGCCGCCGAGCTGGAGGCCGCGGATGCCGTCCTGATCGGCGCCCCTATGTACAACTTCAGCATCCCGTCGACCCTGAAGGCCTGGCTCGACCAGGTGATCATCGTCGGCCGCAACGTGGGCCCCGACAGCCCGGTGGCGGGCACCCCGATCACCGTCGTCGCCAGCCGCGGCGGCTCGTATGCCCCCGGCACCCCGCGCGAGGACTCCGAGTTCGTCCAGAACTACCTGCAGAAGCTGCTGACAAGCATGTTCGGCGCCGAGGTCGACTTCATCGTCCCGGAGCTGACGCTGGCCCACTCCCAGCCCGCGATGGCCGAACTCATCCCGCTCGCCGAGGCCTCCCGCGCCAGGGCGTTCACCGAGGCCACGGAGAAGGCCAAGGCTCTCGCCGCGCGACTCGCCGCCTGAGAGACTGTCGGGCTATCTCTGAGCCGTGGCACGGCGGAAAACCGGCCGGGGCTCGCGGAGATCGGACAGTCCCGCGAGCCGCGGCCCGCCGCCGCATGGGGATACACAAGCACCCCGCCACACAGGAACGCCCCGACGTACTGGAATGCCCCGAATCGGACGTTTCACGTGAAACAAAGCCCAGCGTTCCAAAGCCTCCAGAGCACGCCTACAGCCCCGCATCCCTCGCCAACAGCGCAGCCTGCACCCGGTTCTCGCACCCCAGTTTCGCCAGGATCCGGCTCACATACGTCTTCACCGTTGCTTCGCTCATGTGCAGCCGCCTACCCGCGTCGGCGTTGGACAGCCCCTCGCCGAGCAGGACCAGTACCTCGCGCTCCCGCCCGCTGAGTTCCGCCACCCGCCGCCGCGCCCCTTCACCCCGCTTGGCCGCCCGTCCCATGGCCAGCTGATCGACCACATGCCGAGTGGCACCGGGCGAGAGATAGGCATCACCGGCCGCTGCCGCCCGAACCGCCTGGATCAGCTCGGCCGGCGCGGTGTCCTTGAGCAGGAATCCGGCGCCCCCTTGCTCCAGCGCCCGCAGAACGTTCTCCCGCTCCCCGAACGTCGTGAGCACAATCACCCGCGCCCCCGGTGCTGCCGTGCGCAGTTCCACCAGTGCTGTGAGCCCGTCCATCACCGGCATCTGGATGTCGAGCAGCACCACGTCCGCCGCATGGGCACGGACCTGATCCACAGCCTCGCGCCCATTCGCCGCCTCGGCAACAACCTCGATGGAGCGGTCCGAGGTCAGGATCATCCGTATCCCCGCCCGGATGAGGGGCTCGTCGTCAGCGATGACGACTCTGATCGGCTGCCCCGTCACACATACCCCCGTACTCGTCCTGTCCGCCTCATCTACTGGGGACCTCATAGGACTTCTTCTCGATCAGCCTGCCGTCCCGGAAGCAGAACCGGAACACCGGATCGGTACTGAAGCTGTCGCCCACCTCTGAGGACATCAGGACCAGACACCGCGCCCCGGCCGGCTCCTCGGGCCCCGCGCCGTCCAGCCCGGCCGACATGAACGTATCCCCTGCGGGAAGCTGGTCCCGCACCTCGCCCTCCGCCGCCCCGATCCTGATCGCCCGGTACTGGCTCGGATCGATCATCGCCTTGTCCATCTCTCTCACCAAGAAATAGAGGCCGAACCCACCGATCAGCATCAACAGCACCAGGGCGCCCACCGCTATCCCGCAGCCCAGCGCGATGCCACTGCCCGTGCTTCTCGTCCTGCCGCTCATCGCCAACTCCCGCTCGGAAACCGTCCAGTCCATGACCGGACCACCGTTCCCCCGCGGGACCGTCCGTGACTGCTGCCGGAAGTCGTCCTCCGCATCGACCATCGGCGTACCCACGAACCCCCCGGCCACGGACTCGGCTCCGTACGGCAGCACGCCGGCCACCCGGAAGCCGCCGCCCTCGGTCCGCCCGGTGTGCACCATGCCACCGACCAGCCGGGCCCGCTCGTGCAGCCCGGGCAGCCCCTGCCCGCCGCTGACCACCCCACCCACGGCCTGTGCGCGCCGCTGCGGACCACTGACGATCTCGACGACGAAGGAATCCGGCTCATAGCGCAGCTCGACCGTGATGGCCGCGCCCGGTGCGTGCTTGTACGCATTGGTCAGTGCCTCCTGGACGATGCGGTACGCCGCATGGTCCGAGGCAGCCGCGAGCGCCCGGCTCTCCCCCGTACGACGAAGCTCCACAGCGCTTCCGGCGGCACGCGCCGCCTCCGCCAGCTCCTCGATGCCCGCGATCCCCCGCGCCGCCCGCTGCCCGTCCTCGCCGCGCCCGGGTCCCGGGACGTCGTCCCGCAGAATCCCGACGACTTCCCGCAGCTCGTGCATGGCACGGACCGACGCACCGCGCAGCACACCGACCGCCTCGCGCTGCCGCACCGTCAGCTCCGGGTCGACCTCCAGTGCCCCCGTATGGACAGAGATCAGCGCCAGCTGGTGACCGAGGCTGTCGTGCATGTCCTGAGCGATCCGCTGGCGCTCCATGAGCCGCGCCTGCCCCACGATCATGGCCCGCTCCCGGATCAGCTGTGCATTGCGCTCCTGGAGGGCGTGCAGCAGGGTCCGGCGCTGCGTCCAATACCGGCTGGCGAGACCGGGCACGAGCGTCGTCGCCAAGAAGTAGAGGGTGGTGAACAACACCTGGGTCAGCGGCCGCAGCCCCGGCCAGGTCATCGCAACGGTCACACCCACGTAGAGGACGTACGAGGCGGTGAACGCCCCCAACGCCCGCCCTGCCCCGGCGATCCGGCGCCCGGAACTCCACGCCACCACCATCAGCAGCAGCGCGAATCCGCCGGCGAGCCCGGCCAGGGCGGACGTCACCACCAGCACGCTCACGGGCAGCCGACGCCTGAGCAGCGACAGCACCACGACCATGGACGGCACCACCCACAGCCGCACTTCCCCGCCGCGCAGCAGTTCTTCCGTCCCCGCGGCCAGCAGCCCGAGCACCACGGCCAGCACGGCCTCCCCGGCCGTCCTGCGCCGGGACCACAGCTCCGGCGCCGCACACCACTGCCAGCCGGCCCGGAGTTTCGATATCGCGTACACGCCCCGCACCCTAGGCAGCCCTTCGCACACGCGACGCCTTTCTTTCGTTGCGCCCGCGCACGACGAAAGTCGCCCCGCCGCCGACACCTCGTCCGGGAACGAAGAAGCCCCACAGGCCGTTGGCCTGTGGGGCTTCTCTCTTGCTTGTGCGCGAGGGGGGATTTGAACCCCCACGTCCCTAAGGACACTGGCACCTGAAGCCAGCGCGTCTGCCGTTCCGCCACTCGCGCATGAGTGGTGCTTTCAGACTCTCTCACCTGTTGGTGCGAGCGCCTGGCGACATCCGGAAGATTAGCACGCTGGACAGGGTGGATTCACATCCGTTGTTTTGCCGAGCGGATGACGGGAAGCGGGAACGCGGACGGGTCACCCCCACTCCTCCTATGCACACCGCAGGTGCGGGACACTGTGAGGAGCGGCCACCTCTACGATCCGTGTGAGGGGTGACACTCATCCACTGGGCAGACAAGGGGAACCAGCCGATTTCCCGACGCGTGGATACGATCAGTAAGCAGTACAGGGACGAGAACACCGGAGGAGGTGCCCCATGGGAGTCATGAAGCGTTTCGAGCAGCGTCTCGAAGGTCTGGTCAACGGCACCTTCGCCAAAGTGTTCAAGTCCGAGGTCCAGCCGGTCGAGATCGCGGGTGCCCTCCAGCGCGAGTGCGACAACAACGCAACCATCTGGAACCGCGAGCGGACCGTCGTCCCCAACGACTTCATCGTTGAGCTCAGCGCCCCGGACTACGAGCGCCTGAGCCCGTACTCCGGCCAGCTCGGCGACGAGCTCTCCGGTCTGGTCCGGGACTACGCCAAGCAGCAGCGCTACACCTTCATGGGACCGATCAAGGTTCATCTGGAGAAGGCGGAGGACCTCGACACCGGGCTCTACCGCGTGCGCAGCCGCACCCTTGCTTCGAGCTCCTCGCAGCAGGACCAGCAGGCTCCACCGGGCCAGCCCGGCCACCCCGGCCACGGGCGCCCCGCCGCCCCGCAGCCCACCGGCGGCTACGGCTATCCCCCCCGCTCCGTCCCGCCCATGCCCGCGGCCCCGCCGCCGGGCAGCGGCCGTCCCGGAGCGCCCACCACCGACCGGCGCCCGCCGGCGGCGCCCGGCCCCATGCCGGGCGCGCAGGTACGACGTTGGATCGAGATCAACGGCACCCGCCATCAGATCTCCCGCCCGACGCTGGTGCTGGGACGCAGCACCGACGCCGACGTGCGGATCGACGACCCCGGCGTATCGCGCCGGCACTGTGAGATCCGGACCGGAACGCCCTCGACGATCCAGGATCTCGGGTCTACCAACGGCATCGTGGTAGACGGGCAGCACACCACCCGCGCTACGCTCCGCGACGGCTCGCGGATCGTCGTGGGCAGCACCACCATCGTTTACCGGCAAGCCGAAGGGTGAAGCGGGGGCAATGTCAGAGCTGACCCTGACGGTCATGCGGCTAGGTTTCCTGGCTGTTCTGTGGCTGTTCGTCATCGTGGCCGTTCAGGTCATCCGCAGCGACCTGTTCGGTACGCGCGTCACGCAGCGCGGCTCACGCCGCAGCGCGGGCGACACGCGATCGCAACAGGCACGCCAAACCGCCGCGGCACCGCCGCAGCAACGCCAGCAGCCCGGCCGCCAGCGCCGTGGGGCACCCACAAAGCTGGTCGTCTCCGAGGGCACCCTCACCGGCACCACGGTGGCGCTCCAGGGACAGACCATCACCCTGGGCCGGGCGCACGATTCAACGATCGTGCTGGACGACGACTACGCGTCCAGCAGGCATGCCAGGATCTACCCCGACCGTGACGGCCAGTGGATCGTCGAGGATCTCGGGTCCACCAATGGCACGTATCTCGACCGGACCCGCCTCACCACCCCGACGCCTGTTCCGCTGGGCGCGCCGATCCGGATCGGCAAGACCGTCATCGAGCTGCGGAAGTAGTACGACAATGAGCGAGCGGAGCGAGCGGGCCGCAGCGGTCTGGGCAACGGACCCGGCCCTGCTCCCGACCGGAGGGTGGGCAGTGTGGCGCGAGACCGGCTGTACCCCGAGCCGACGGGCGAGGTGCGCATGAGTCTGTCCCTGCGCTTCGCCGCCGGATCGCACAAGGGCATGATCCGGGAGGGCAACGAGGACTCCGGCTACGCCGGTCCGCGCCTTCTCGCCATCGCCGACGGCATGGGCGGCCAGGCGGCCGGTGAAGTCGCCAGCTCCGAGGTGATCTCCACGCTCGTCCAGCTCGACGACGACGTGCCCGGCTCGGACATCCTCACCTCGCTCGGTGCGGCGGTCCAGCGGGCCAACGACCAGCTGCGCATGATGGTCGAGGAGGACCCCCAGCTGGAGGGCATGGGCACCACGCTCACCGCTCTGCTCTGGACCGGTCAGCGCCTCGGCCTGGTCCACGTCGGCGACTCCCGCGCGTACCTGCTGCGCGACGGTGTGCTGACCCAGATCACACAGGACCACACCTGGGTCCAGCGGCTGGTCGACGAGGGCCGCATCACCGAGGAAGAAGCCACCACCCACCCGCAGCGCTCCCTGCTGATGCGCGCGCTGGGCAGCGGCGACCACGTCGAACCCGACCTCTCCATCCGTGAGGTACGGGTCGGCGACCGCTATCTGATCTGCTCCGACGGGCTCTCCGGCGTCGTCTCGCACCAGACCATGGAAGAGACCCTCGCCAGCTACCAGGGCCCGCAGGAGACGATCCAGGAGCTCATCCAGCTCGCTCTGCGCGGCGGCGGCCCGGACAACATCACCTGCATCGTCGCCGACGTCCTCGACGTCGACAGCAACGACACCCTGGCCGGGCAGCTCAACGACACCCCGGTCGTCGTCGGCGCGGTCGCCGAGAACCAGTCCGCCCAGCTGAACGACGGCGACGCCATGACCACCCCGGCCGGCCGGGCGGCCGGTCTCGGCCGCCCCGTCCCGCCGCCTGCGGGCGGCTTCGGCCCGCCCGGAAGCGGTGACGGCCTCGGCTACGGCGAAATGCCGGACGACTCCTTCGACGCGTACACCGACGACGACTTCGCCAAGCCCGGCGGCGGCCGCAAGTGGCTGAAGCGTTCGTTCTCCATCGTGCTCGCGCTGGCCGTCATCGGTGGTGGTGCGTACGGCGGTTACCGCTGGACCCAGAACCAGTTCTTCGTAGGCGCGAAGAACGATCACATCGCGCTGTACCGCGGCATCAGCCAGGACCTCGCATGGGTCTCGCTCTCGAAGGTCGAGAAGGACCACCCCGAGATCGAACTCAAGTACCTCCCGCCCTACCAGCGCAAGCAGGTCAAGGCGACCATCGCCGAGGGCAATCTGGCCGACGCCCGCGAGAAGATCAGCGAGCTCTCGACCCAGGCGTCCGCCTGCAAGAAGGACGCACAGCGCCGCGCGGCCGAGGCGGCGGGCAAGGCCAGCACCGGCGAGGGTGAAGCCGACGGCACGGGCTCGGACCTCTCGAAGACGTCCACCGGGTCCGGCACCACGTCCACCGCCACCAAGACCAAGCCGACCACAGCGACTCCCACTCCCGGCCCCAGCCTCTCGGAGGAAGAGACGAAGCTGGTCCCGCAGTGCGGTAAGCAGTAAAGCCGTAGGGGGCCTTCAGCACCATGAGCGTTGTCACCAACACGACCACGATCGGCGCGATCGACGCACCGAGCCGCCGCAACACCGAGCTGGGCCTGATGGCTTTCGCCATCGGCATCTCGGTGTTCGCGTACGCCAATGTGGGCCTTGCCATGGACGGCACACTGCCTTCCGGCATGCTCGGATACGGGCTCGGCCTGATTCTGCTCGGCGGCGTCGCCCACCTCGTGGTGCGCAAGTTCGCTCCGTACGCGGACCCGCTGCTGCTGCCACTGGCGACCCTGCTCAATGGGCTGGGGCTGGTACTGATCTGGCGGCTGGACAAGTCACCTCGGCTGATCCAGCGAGCCGAGACGTTGTTCGGCGCCTTCAGTCCCGACGCGCCCAAGCAGCTGATGTACTCCGCGATTGGCGTCGCCCTGTTCGTCGCCGTACTGATGCTGCTCAAGGACCATCGCATCCTGCAGCGCTACACGTACATCTCCATGGTTGTGGCGCTGATCCTGCTGATCCTGCCAATGTTCTTCCCCTCGGTGAACGGCGCCAAGATCTGGATTAGCCTCGGCCCGTTCTCCATCCAGCCCGGCGAGTTCGCCAAGATCATCATCGCGGTGTTCTTCTCCGGGTATCTGATGGTGAAGCGCGACGCCCTGGCCCTCGCCAGCCGCCGCTTCATGGGCCTGTACCTGCCCCGCGGCCGTGACCTCGGACCGATCCTCGTGATCTGGGGGCTGTCGATCCTGATCCTGGTCTTCGAGACCGACCTCGGTACGTCTCTGCTCTTCTTCGGCCTGTTCGTGATCATGCTGTACGTCGCCACGGAACGGACCAGCTGGATCGTTTTCGGTCTACTGATGTCCGCAGTCGGTGCGGTCGGCGTTGCCACCTTTGAACCGCACGTCCAGTCCCGTGTGAACGCCTGGTTGGACCCATTCGCGTGCTACACGACGGACAAGAGCGGCGCCTGCGAACAGATCGCCAACGCCATCATGTCCTTCGGTTCCGGCGGCACCCTCGGCACCGGCTGGGGCCAGGGCAACTCCGATCTGATCGGCTTCGCCGCCAACGCCGACTTCGTCCTCTCCACCGTCGGTGAAGAGCTCGGTCTCGCCGGAATGATGGCCGTCCTGCTGATCTACGGTCTGATCGTCGAGCGCGGTGTCCGCACCGCCCTCGCCGCCCGCGACCCGTTCGGCAAGCTCCTCGCGATCGGTCTCTCCGGCGCCTTCGCGATCCAGGTCTTCGTCGTCGCTGGTGGTGTCATGGGTCTCATCCCGCTGACCGGTATGACGATGCCGTTCCTCGCGGCCGGTGGATCGTCGGTGATCGCCAACTGGGCGCTGATCGGCATCCTGATCCGGATCAGCGACACCGCACGCCGGCCCGCTCCGGCCCCCGCCCCGTCCTCCGACGCAGAGATGACCCAGGTGGTCCGACCGTGAACAAGCCCCTGCGCCGGATCGCGATCTTCTGCGGCGTCCTCATCCTCGCCCTGCTCGTGCGGACCAACTATCTCCAGTACGTCCGCGCCGACGAGCTGAACACCCGCGACGAGAACCGCCGCGTCCGCATCGAGCGGTACGCCCATGAACGCGGCAACATCATCGTCGACGGCAACCCTGTGACCAGCTCGGTCGAGACCAAGGACAGCGACTTCAAGTACAAGCGGGCCTGGAAGAACGGCCCCATGTGGGCGCCCGTCACCGGCTATTCGTCGCAGGCCTTCGACGCCTCGCAGCTCGAAAGCCTTGAGGACGGCATCCTCACCGGCAACGACGACCAGCTCTTCTTCGACCGCACCCTGTCGATGTTCACGGGCGAGAAGAAGCAGGGCGGCAACATCGTCACCACCCTCAACGCCGCCGCCCAGAAGGCCGCCTTCCAGGGGCTGGGCGACAAGAAGGGTGCCGTGGCCGCGCTCGACCCGCAGACCGGCGCGATCCTGGCCCTCGCCAGCACTCCCTCGTACGACCCCTCGACCTTCGCGGGCAACTCCAACGCGGACACCAAGGCGTGGCAGAAGCTCCTGAAGGACAAGGACAAGCCGATGCTCAACCGGGCATTGCGCGAGACCTACCCGCCCGGCTCGACGTTCAAGGTCGTCACCGCCGCCGCTGCCCTGGAGAACGGCCTCTACACCGACATCGACGGCAAGACGAACTCCCCGCTGCCGTACAAGCTTCCGCAGACGACCACCGTCCTGCAGAACGAGGGCAACATCCCGTGCGAGAACGCCTCGCTCCGGGAAGCGCTGCGGATGTCCTGCAACACCGTGTTCGGCAAGATCAGCGACGACCTGGGCAACCAGAAGATGATGGACGAGGCCGCCAAGTTCGGCTTCAACAAGGAGATCTTCACCCCGGTCCGCGCCGACGCGAGCATCTACCCCAAGGACAACCGGCCGCAGAACGCCATGGCGGGCATCGGCCAGGCCTCCAACCGCGCCACCCCGCTCCAGATGGCCATGGTCGCCGCCGCAGTCGCCAACGACGGCAAGCTCATGCAGCCGTACATGGTCGCCGAGCGGCAGGCGCCCGGCCTCGACACGATCTACACCCACGAGAAGGAAGAGCTCGGCCGGCCTCTCTCGGGCGAGAACGCGCAGAAGCTCCAGCAGATGATGGAGACCGTCGTCAAGAGCGGCACGGGAACCAGGGCCCTCATCGACGGCGTCACTGTCGGCGGCAAGACCGGTACCGCCCAGCACGGTCTGAACAACAGTGAGAAGCCGTACGCCTGGTTCATCTCGTACGCGAAGACCAGCAGCGGCTCGCCCGTCGCCGTGGCCGTGGTGGTCGAGGACAGCAATGCCAACCGGGACGACGTCTCCGGCGGCGGCCTCGCCGCTCCGATCGCCAAGGCTGTGATGGAGGCGGTCATCAACAAGAGGTGACGCCCATCACATCGAGGGCCATGCCTGCACACTGGGATACCGGTCAGATATCAGCTCACGGCTGTGGGCCGATCAGGTAGCGCGTGGCCGGTACCGTATGCGCGAGCAGCACACCGCCGGACCACACACCGGTGCGGTCGGGACTGACGGAGAGGGCTGGAACAGTTATGGAAGAGCCGCGTCGCCTCGGCGGCCGGTACGAGCTGGGCTCGGTGCTCGGCCGTGGTGGCATGGCCGAGGTCTACCTCGCGCACGACACCCGGCTCGGCCGCACCGTCGCTGTGAAGACGCTGCGGACCGATCTCGCCCGCGACCCGTCTTTCCAAGCCCGGTTCCGCCGCGAGGCCCAGTCCGCCGCCTCGCTCAATCACCCGGCGATCGTCGCCGTCTACGACACCGGCGAGGACTACGTCGACGGTGTCTCCATCCCGTACATCGTGATGGAGTACGTCGACGGCTCGACGCTCAGAGAACTTCTGCACTCCGGCCGCAAACTGCTGCCCGAGCGCACCCTCGAGATGACGGTCGGGATCCTCCAGGCGCTGGAGTACTCGCACCGCGCGGGCATCGTCCACCGCGACATCAAGCCGGCGAACGTCATGCTGACGCGCACCGGCCAGGTCAAGGTCATGGACTTCGGTATCGCCCGTGCCATGGGCGACTCCGGCATGACGATGACCCAGACCTCGGCCGTCATCGGCACCGCCCAGTACCTTTCCCCGGAGCAGGCCAAGGGCGAGCAGGTCGATGCGCGCTCCGACCTGTACTCGACCGGCTGTCTGCTCTACGAGCTGCTGACCGTCCGGCCGCCGTTCGTCGGTGACTCGCCCGTCGCGGTCGCCTACCAGCACGTGCGGGAAGAGCCGCAGCCCCCCAGCACCTTCGACCCCGAGATCACGCCCGAAATGGACGCGATCGTGTTGAAGGCTCTGGTCAAGGACCCGGACTACCGCTACCAGTCGGCCGACGAGATGCGAGCCGACATCGAGGCCTGCCTCGATGGCCAGCCGGTCGCCGCCACCGCGGCCATGGGCGCGGCCGGTTACGGCGGCTACGACGGGTACGGAAACGACCAGCCCACCACCGCGCTGCGCGCAGCCGACCCGAACGGCGCCCAGACCTCCATGCTGCCCCCGGTCAATCCGGACGACGGCGGCTATGGATACGACGAGCGCCCGGACCGCCGCCGCCAGAAGAAGAACAACACCTCGACGATCCTGCTGATCGTCGCGGGCATCCTGGTGCTGATCGGCGCGATCCTGATCGGCAAGTCCCTCTTCGGCGGCGGCAGCGGCGACGACGGCAAGGTCGACGTGCCGAACATGGTCGGTTCGACCGTGGCAGAGGCGGAGGAACTCGCGAAGAACGCCGTTGTCCACGTCAAGGTCGGCGCGCGCGAACCGTGCGAGACCCAGGACGCGGGCAAGATCTGCAGCCAGAATCCCAAGGGCGGCAAGATGGCGGAGAACGAGACCGTCACGGTCGTCGTCTCCACCGGCGCGCCGAAGGTGGAGGTCCCGAACGTCACGAACGAGTCCGAGGAGAACGCCCGCAAGATCCTGGAGGAAAAGGGCCTCTCGGTGAAGGTCGTCACGACCGAGTCCTCCACCGCGAAGCCCGACACCGTACTCGACCAGAACCCCAAGGGCGGCGAGAAGGCCAAGCGGGATTCCGAGGTCAAGATCACGGTTGCCAAGCAGGTTCTGGTGGAGGTACCGCCAGTCGTCGACCGGGACTACGCCGCCGCGCTGGACCAGCTCAACCGCCTGGGCTTCACTAACGTGTCGCAGACCCCAGTCGACTCGAACGAGCCGGCGAACAAGGTGATCGAGGAGACCCCGCTGGCGGGCACCAAGCAGCCGAAGGACGTCCAGATCGTCCTGAAGGTCTCCAAAGGCCCGACGCAGCCGGCGACGGTCCCGGTCCCCGAAGTCAGGGGCAGCACGGTCGCCCAGGCCAAGCAGGCCCTGGCCGAGAAGGGCTTCACTCAAATTCAGTTCGCGCAGGACAGCTCGGACGACGACAACGCCAGGGTCGCCAACATCGATCCGCAGCCGGGCACCCAGGCCGACCCCGCGACCACCGTCATCACCCTCATCACGGTAGGCGGCAAGGGAAACGGGAACGGCAATATCTTCGGCGGCCCATCGGGCTCGCAGAACTGAGCCGCGCCGCACGAACGTGAAGGGCCCCGGTCACCGAAACGGTGACCGGGGCCCTTCGCTGTGCCTGACGCAACGAGTGGCCCGCATACCGCACATGTGGTCGCAAACCGATCGTGTCTTCATATGTCCTGAATCGTTGAATCGATGGGGCGGGGTGTCGAGCTCTTCCCTCTCTTCTGCACACATAGGAGGTCAGGAGCATGATCAACGAAGCAGTTCTGCTGGAGTCGAGGTCACTGCGCGATGGCGTGGTGGACCGGACGCACGTCATCGACGAGGTCAAAGCCTTGTCTCTTCTTCCGGACGGCATGCACGTGACGACGGCAATGGTCGCCACGTACTTCGAAGTGACCGAAACCGTCATTCGGGCCATGGTGTTCGACCATCGTGAAGAGCTCGAAAGCAACGGCTATCGCGTCCTCACTGGGTCGGAACTGAGTTACTTCAAGCAACTCAGTGGAATCCAGTCACGCACGGCGTCGCTTGCGCTCTTCCCCCGGCGAGCTGTCCTCAACGTCGCCATGCTGCTCCGCGACAGCGAAGTCGCACGTCAGGTGCGTACATACCTCCTCGACATGGAGTACGTCTCACGAACTCATCCTGTGGATAACTCTGTCCACAGCCCCTCCGCCGACCTGTTCGCCAACCTCGACGAACGCATCGACAGGCGCATCACAGACGTCCTCGGCAAGTCCGTCGTCCCCATGCTCAACGCCCTCATCGAAAGCTCGGGCGAACAGCGCAGGGACCTCCTCTCGGTCCGAGAGGACATCCACCGCGTACAACGCAAGCTCGCCCAGCACGAACGGAAGCTGTACAGGCTGGAGCGCGCTGGAGAACAGCGGCCACTCAGCGGTGTCATGGCATCGATGGATGCCATGAACTGGCGGGAGTTCGAGCAGCACATCGCAAGCCTGCTGCGTCGGGACGGCTGCACCGACGTCGCGATCCACGGCGGAAGCGGCGACCGCGGGGCCGACATCACCGCCTACACCTCCGACGGGCGCCGACTGGTCGTCCAGTGCAAGAATTTCGCCCCGTACCGTTCGGTGTGGAGCGGCGAGATGCAGAAGTTCGTCGGCACCAAGACACTGCACCGGGCGGACGTTGCCGTGTACGTGGCGACCTGCCCGTTCTCCCGCGAGGCGCTCGACATCGCTGTCCAGGTTGGTGTCACAGCCGTCCACCGCGGACTGCTGGAAGCCTGGAGCGCGGGCGCGACGCTACAGGTTCTGCGCTAGTCACACGGGATGCCGAAGGGCCCGAAGTCGCAAGGGAAAGTTGCGGCTTCGGGCCCAGCTCATACTGACACCTCGTGACTGCCCTCCTCCAAGGAGGGCAGTCACGTCAACGCAGCTCCGCCGGCTTCGTGCGGTCCTTGTCGACCTTCTCCGTACGCACCAGCTCGCCCCACACGATGTACCGGTACTTCGACGTGTAGACCGGCGTGCAGGTCGTCAGCGTGATGTAGCGGCCGGGCTTCTTCACGCCCGACTCCTCGGGGACCGGCTGGAGCACCTTGACGTTGTACTTCGACGTCTCGGGAAGCTCCTTGAAGACCTTGTAGACGTACCAGGTGTCCTTGGTCTCGAAGACGACGGCATCGCCCGTCTTCACCTTGTCGATGTTGTGGAACTTCGCCCCGTGCCCGTCGCGGTGCGCCGCCAGCGTGAAGTTGCCCTGCTTGTCCCAGGGGAGAGCCGACTTCACCGGGTCCGTGTAGTAGCCGGCGATGCCGTCGTTGAGGTTCTTGGTGCCGGTGCCCTTCTTGACGAGGACCTCGCCGTTCTTCATCGCGGGTACGTGCAGGAAGCCGATGCCGTCCTTGGTGTCGAGGGCCCCGGGTCCCTCGGCCCAGCGGTCGCGGACGGTGTGCCCCTGCTTCTCGGCCTCGCGGTCGGCGAGCACATTCGTCCACCACAGGGAGTAGACGACGAAGAGGCCCAGCACCAGGCCTGCGGTGATCAGCAGCTCACCGAAGACACTCACAGCAGTCGCAACGAGATGGCGGTCCCTGCTCCGCACCGGAGGCGCGGACTCGTCGGTCTGCTCGTCCTGCTGCTGGGTCCTCGCTGCCACCGCACCCGTCCCTGTCGTGATGAAGTTCAGCCGACGAGCGCGTCGGGCTTCCCCTTGCTGCGCGGCCGTTCGTCGACCATCTTGCCCCAGACGATCAGCCGGTACGTACTTGTGAATTCAGGCGTACACGTCGTCAGAGTGATGTAGCGGCCGGGCTTGGCGAAGCCCGAACCGGGCGGCACCGGGGTGATCACCGAGACATTGGACGGAGACGTCTGAGGAAGGACGCTGGTCATCTCGTACGTGTAGTACGCATCCTGCGTCTCGACCACGATCGGGTCACCCTTGCGCAGCCGGTTGATGTAGCGGAACGGTTCGCCGTGGGTGTTCCGGTGACCGGCCAGCGCGAAGTTGCCCTGCGCGGCCGACGGCATCGCCGTCTTGAGTGCGCCCTGGCCGTAGTGACCGACCATGCCGCGGTCCAGGACCTTCTCCTTGCTGATGCCCTCGGCGATCGGGGCGACCACGTCCAGCTTCGGGATGTGGATGATGGCGAAGCCCTGCCCCGGCTCGAACGCCCCGGGCTTGCGGCCCTTCGCCCAGCCGTCCTGGATCTTGTGCGTCTCTTTCCCGGCCATCTGGTCGGCACGCACATTCGTCCACCACAGCTGGTACGTGACGAACAGCAGCATCAGCACGCCGAGCGAGATGAACAGCTCGCCGACGACCCGGCTGGCGACCACGGCCGGGCTGTCCTTGGCCGCGCGGGCGGCCCGCCGCGCCTCGACGCGGGACAGCGGACGTCCCTCCGGTGTCGCCGCCGACCGGGTCCCCGGCTGCGGCTCGGCGCGACGGCGGCCGCGCCCCTTGGCGGCGCGCCGACGCTCGGCCCGGCCTCCGGTGGGCGGTTCCGTACGCGATTCGAGTTCTGTGGTCTCCGGGCCGGGATCTTGAGCGGCGGCAGGCTCCGTGTCGTACGGCTCTGCTTGCGGTGCCGGAGCCGTCACCGTCCGGTCGGCCAGGCGCCGGGGGTCCGCCGTCCGCAGACCGATCGTCTCGTCGTTACGGGGGAGCGGCGGCGCGGGCGGAGGCGCCGCGACAGGCTCCTGCTGCCCGTACCAGTCCCGCTCATACCCCTCGGGGTCGTACCACTCACGCGGCGCCCCCTGAGGCCCCTGTGCCCCTTGTGACGCCTGCACCTGGCCTTCCCACTGCCGGCCCTGCACCGCCCCGGTGCCCGCTGTCTCCGCTGTCTCCGCTGTCTCCGCCGGAATGCTCTCCGCCCGGAACCACGGCGCGTGTTGCCCCGGCAACGGATCGTTCAGCGGGTCCGCCAGCTGGTCGACTGCCGCCTCGAACGCACCCGCGGCCTCGTACGCTCGTTGCTCGTACGGGCCTTCCTCACCGGTGTCGTGCTCGGGGCGGAGTGCGGTCACGCGACAGCCTTGCCCACCACCGGCGCGAGCCCCTCCGACCTCGCGACGGCTCCCGTATCACCGCACCGCACCAGCCAGTTGGCCAGCATCAGGTGGCCGTACTCGGTCAGGACCGACTCCGGATGGAACTGCACACCCTCCACCGGCAGTTCGCGATGGCGCAGCCCCATGATGATGCCGTCGGCCGTGCGCGCCGTGACCTCCAACTCCTGCGGGATCGTCTCCGGTTCGGCGGCGAGCGAGTGGTAGCGGGTGGCGGTGAACGGGGACGGCAGCCCGGCGAAAACGCCCTGGCCCTCGTGCGTCACCGGCGACGTCTTGCCGTGCAGCAGCTCGGGGGCGCGGTCCACCACACCGCCGTACGCCACGGCCATCGACTGCATGCCGAGGCAGACGCCGAAGACCGGGACGCCGGTCGCCGCGCAGTGGCGCACCATCTCGACGCAGACGCCCGCCTGCTCCGGGGTCCCGGGGCCGGGCGAGAGCAGAACGCCGTCGAAGCCGTCCTGGGCGTGTGCCGTGGTCACCTCGTCGTTGCGCAGGACCTCGCACTCGGCGCCGAGCTGGTAGAGGTACTGGACGAGGTTGAAGACGAAGCTGTCGTAGTTGTCGACGACAAGGATGCGGGCGCTCACTGGCCGGTCCCCGTTCCGCTCGTGCCGTCGACCGTCACGTCGCCGAACGGAAGCAGCGGCTCGGCCCACGGGAAGACGTACTGGAAAAGCACATAGACGACGGCGAGTGCCAGTACGAGCGAGATGAGCCCGCGCACCCACGCGTTGCCCGGCAGATGCCGCCAGATCCAGCCGTACATGCTGTCCCCTTCATTCGGTACGGGACCAGACTAAAGGGCCGGGGCAGAGGCATGGGTCAGCTGTGGAAAGCTGCCGGTTTACCGTCCGTCACAGGCTGCGTCGCGTCGAGATGCGCCCAGACGATGAGCCGGTGGCTGCTGCCCCACTCGGGATCGCAGGTGGTCAGCGTCAGATAGCGGCCGGGCCCGTCGAAGCCGGACTTACGGGGGACGGCGTCGATGACACCGGTGTCGCTCGGCACGGTGCGGTACGGCTTCTTCTCGATCCGGTACGTGAACCACGTCGTCCCGTCCGTCAGCACCACCGCGTCGCCGCGGCGCAGCGTCGGGAAGTCCTTGAAGGGGTCCCCGTAGGTGCGACGGTGTCCGGCCACCGCGAAATTGCCGACGCCGCCGAGGGGGGCGGTTCCGCGGTAGTGGCCGAGCCCCTTCTGCAAGGTTGTGACCTCGGTGTTCTCCAGGACGGGCCGCTCCCAGCCCTTGCCGAAGCGGGGGATGTACAGCATCGCGAACGGCTTCCCGTCCCGGTAGGCGGCGGGGGCCGGCGATGCCGTGGGTGCGGACGACGGCGAGGCCGAGGACGACGGCGTGCCTGTCGCGTCCGGCCCGGGTACGGACACGGCCCCCCGCGCCCACTGGTTCTGCAGGGTGTCGATCTGCCCCTCGGTGGCACCGGCGGCCTTCACGCCTGTCCAGAACAGCACGTACACGACAAAAAGGATGATCAAGGCGCCCGCGGTGATGCACAGTTCGCTGAAGGTCCTGACGATCAGTCGCACCGACACCGGTCGGCCTCCCCGGAACTGCTCGCTACTTCACCGGCTTCGCATAGTGGAGATCCACTGTGCCCGAGTAGCCGGGAAGAGTCACCGCCTCGTGCTCGTCGACTTTCCAGCCGAGCCCGTACGCCTTCACGTACAGCAGGTAGTTTTGGATCGAGGACGAGTCGTCGAGGGCCTTCTTGAGCCGATCGGGGTCGCCGACCGCAGTGATCTTGTACGGCGGCGAGTAGACCCGGCCCTGGAGAATCAGCGTGTTGCCGACGCAGCGCACCGCGCTGGTGGAGATCAGCCGCTGGTCCATGACCTGGATGCCGCGGGCACCGCCCTGCCAGAGAGCGTTGACGACCGCCTGCAGATCCTGCTGGTGGATGACCAGGTCGTTGGGTTGCGGGTCGGGGTAGCCGGGGTTCGCGGTGGCGTTCGGTGGGGCGTCGTCGAGCGTGACGGCGACGGCCCGGCCGGAGAGCTTCTTGGTGCCCGTTGCCCGCTCCAGCGCCTTGAGCTTGACGTCCTCCGCCTTGGTGCTGCCATCGTCGCGCTGGGCAAGGGCATCGATGTCCTCGCGTACGGACGCGTTGGAGCTGTCGAGCCCCGCGTTCTTCTCGCTGCGCTGTTGAATGAGGTCGGAGAGCTTCAGCAGCGACGAGTCGGTGCGGATGTTGGTGCCCTTGGCCGTGTTGGCGCTGGTGACGAAGATCAGCCCGGCAAGGGCGAAAACGGCAGCGGTGAGCACTCGGACCGGGTGCCGGAAGGTGCGCCGGACCGGCCCTTGGGGAGAGTCGGCAGAATTGCTCAACGTATCCTTATCTCCTTCGGCGCCACGGAAGCACTACGCTAACGGACGTCCGGGGGAGGCGGCATTCCCCCTCGCGCCCCGCCCCGGCGTCAGCCACAGTTCCCTGCGCGGTCACGCAGCGCATCGACAGGAGAGTTCCTCGTGCCGAAGTCACGTATCCGCAAGAAGGCCGACTTCACGCCGCCTCCGGCGAAGCAGGCAGCCAACATAAAGCTGACCAGCCGCAGTTGGGTGGCGCCGGTGATGCTGGCGTTCTTCCTGATCGGTCTGGCCTGGATCGTCGTGTTCTACGTGACCGACGGCGATCTGCCCATCAAGACGCTGGGTAACTGGAACATCGTCGTGGGCTTCGGCTTCATCGCCGGTGGCTTCGGCGTCTCCACGCAGTGGAAGTAGCCGGACTGCACCCGTAGAACCACAGCCGGCCCCGGTACCGCAACCCTTGCCCTGAGTTACCCACAGCGTTATCCACAGGCAGGGGAAAAGGTCAGACGATCTGTGGATAACTCCCCGGATGTTGACGCCGGTGTGACTGCAGTCTCCCTCGTTGAGGGGTGGCACGCCCCTTGTCTCTGCTGGAAAAACCCAGCTCAGCGACAAGGGGCACAGTTGTACCCACAGAATGCACAAGATCGCGCACCCGCTGTGGACAACTGCCCGAGAAAGCCCCCCTGGCGCCTGCGATCAGGTCAGTGCGGCAGTTCTGGCAACCACGATGAGGACCACCGCCACCAGGACCAGCGCACAGGTGCCGTACTGCACCAGCGACCGCCGTTCACGCGGTGCGTGCACCATGGCGATGGCGATCAGCGTGCCCGCGATCAGACCGCCGACATGTGCCTGCCAGGCGATTCCGCCCCAGGGATTGAACGTGAAGAGCAGGTTCAGCGCGAGGAGCACGAGGACCGGCCGCATGTCGTAGTTCAGCCGACGCATGAGCACGGCGGTGGCGCCCAGCAGACCGAAGATGGCGCCGGAGGCACCGAGCGAGCCCTGGTTCGGCGCAGCGAGCCAATAGGTGAGCGCGCTGCCCGCCAGACCGGAGAGCAGGTAGAGCGCAAGGTAGCGGGCGCGGCCGAGCGCCGCCTCCAGAGGACCGCCGAGCCACCACAGTCCCAGCATGTTGAACGCGATGTGCCACACCTCCTGGTGCAGGAACATCGACGTCACCAGCCGATACCACTGACCCTCCGCGACCCCTTCCACTGGACCGCCCACGTAGTAGGTGGCCCGTCCCAGCAGTGTCAGGTCGTCGAGCAGTGACACCTTCACATGGACCGCGATGAACAGGACGACATTGATGGCGAGCAGGATCTTGGTGACCAGCCGCGGGTCGGCGGTGACGGTGCCGCCGGCCAGGGTGCGCGGCTGATTGGCAGCCGGGCCGTGACCCGTACCTGAACCCTGGCGGACGCAGTCCGGGCACTGGAAGCCGACCGAGGCGCTGACCATGCACTCGGTGCAGATCGGACGGTCGCAGCGCGTGCAGCGGATCCCCGTCTCACGGCCCGGGTGGCGGTAGCAGCTGAAGGAGCCGCGGGCGTCGGCGGACTGGTCCCGGGCGCCGGGCGGCTGCTCGTCCATCGGTCCCATCACTTGCTGGCCCCCTCGGGTTACGTCGTGGGCGACAGCGCGCATGATGCCGCCCTGCTCGTCCGCTATGTAACCAAGTACGGACAAGCAGGGCGGTTGGTTCCCGAGACGGCCGATCAGAGAGTGATCACGCCGTGACCACAGGAAATCATCGGGTCTCGACGACGACCGACTCGATCACCACATCCTGCACCGGGCGGTCGGTGCGCGCGTTGGTCTGGGTGTTCGCGATGGCGTCCACGACCTTCTTGCCGGCCTCGTCCGCCACCTCACCGAAGATGGTGTGCTTGCCGGTCAGCCACGCGGTGGGCGAGACGGTCACAAAGAACTGCGAGCCGTTGGTGCCCGGGCCGGCGTTGGCCATGGCCAGGAGGTACGGCTTGTTGAAGCTGAGGTCCGGGTGGAACTCGTCACCGAACTCGTAACCCGGGCCGCCGGTCCCGTTGCCCAGCGGGTCCCCGCCCTGGATCATGAAGCCGCTGATGACCCGGTGGAAGACGGTCCCGTCGTACAGCCTGTCCTTGGACTTCTTGCCGGTCGCGGGGTGGGTCCACTCCCGCTCGCCCGTGGCGAGCTCGACGAAGTTCTTGACCGTCTTGGGCGCGTGGTTCGGCAGAAGCCGGATCTCGATGTCGCCTTGGCTGGTCTTCAAGGTGGCGTAAAGCTGCTCGGCCACGATCTGCCTTCCGTAAGTCTTCGCTGACGTCCACCGATCCTCGCACGGCCGGTCCGTCACACAGCCTTCTTGCGGCTCCCCGCAGGAAGAAAAGAGGCCAAGTGCGTGACGAACCGGCGCCTGCTGAACCGGACCGTGGCATTGTCATCGACAAGTCCCTCTTGCACGACATTGCCCACAAACATCGCTTATGACCGTTTCGCATGACCGTCTCTCATGCCCCGGATGCCCGCCCCACATGCCGCACCCGCCATCGCGGGGCATGATTTCGAAATGGGTGGAAAGGCGGAGTACCTACCCGCCACCAAGGAGGAGGATCCCGTGACCCGCATCGACAGCGTGCGCGCCGCAACCGACTCGGCGAAGGAGAGCGTGCAGCACGCCGCGGAAGTGGTGGCGCCCTACGCCGACTCGGCCAAGGACCAGGCGGCACACTATGCGCACGAGGCCCGTGCGCGGCTCGCACCGAGGGTGTCGAAGGCAGCCCAGCAGGCCCGCGTCCAGTACGACGCGCATCTCGCACCACGTATCGAACTGGCTCGCGCGCATGTGCCCCCCAAGGTCGACGAGGCCGCCCAGCGCGCCGCGCTCCGCACCCGTCAGGCAGCCAGGAGCGCCGCGGAGTACACCGTGCCCCGCGTCGAGCAGGCGATGGCCGCCGCCCAGCCCGTCGCCGAGGAAGCCGCGGCCCGCAGCGCTGCGGCACTGGCTGCACTGCGCGGGCAGGTCACGGCGAAGGAGATCAAGAAGCTGGCCAGAAAGCACGAGCGGCGCGCCAAGGCCGGGCGCGTGCTCAAGGTGGCCGCTGTGGTCTCCGTGCTGGCAGTCGGCGCCTACGCGGCGTGGCGGTGGTGGGACAAGCAGGCCAATCCGGACTGGCTGGTCGAGCCCCCCGCCCCCACGGAGGTCGCCGACCGGACGCCGCTGACCTCGGTCGACGGCAGCGGGCCGACCGCTGTGGACCCCGAGGTCCGCGCCAAGGAGGCCGAGTCGGACAAGACGGACGAGGTGGACGGCACCGACCTCGACGACGACCGCTGAGCCGCCATAGCCGCCCGGCCCACGGCAGACACACAAGAGGAGCCCCTCCGATCTACGTTTCCGCAGATCGGAGGGGCTCTTGACGTGGAGCCTAGGAGATTCGAACTCCTGACATCTGCCTTGCAAAGGCAGCGCTCTACCAACTGAGCTAAGGCCCCGAAAAAGAGGACAGCACCAGACGCATCAGCGTCGTGGTCACCGCCGCAGACCAGACTACCGGGTGACCCCCTGAATCTTCCAAAAAGATGGGGACTCCCGGTCGGCAACCACTCTCCGTAAGATGCTGGACGAGGTTCGCAGCAGCGAAGCCTCAGCGAAGGGGAGACGCCATGGACGCAGTTCAGCAGGAAGCAACGGCAAGAGCCAGGGAACTTCAGCGCAGCTGGTACGGGGAACCCCTGGGCGCACTGTTCCGCCGGCTCATCGACGATCTGGGCCTGAACCAGGCCCGGCTCGCCGCCGTACTCGGACTGTCCGCACCCATGCTCTCCCAGCTGATGAGCGGTCAGCGGGCGAAGATCGGCAACCCCGCGGTCGTCCAGCGTGTCCAGGCTCTGCAGGAGCTGGCCGGCCAGGTGGCCGACGGCAGCGTCAGCGCGGGCGAGGCCACCGACCGGATGGAAGAGATCAAGAAGTCCCAGGGCGGTTCCGTCCTCACCGGCACCGGTCAGACCACGACCAGCGGCGGGGCACCCACCGTCCGCCGCGTGGTCCGTGAGATCCAGTCGCTGCTGCGGTCGGTCGCTGCCGCCGGTGACATCATCGATGCCGCCGACTCCCTCGCCCCGACCCACCCGGAACTGGCAGAGTTCCTGAGGGTGTACGGCGCCGGCCGCACCGCGGACGCGGTCGCGCACTACGAAGGACACCAGAGCTAGTGCCGTGACCGGCAATGTCTGCCCCATGAGGCAAAGCTTGCCGGTCACGGCGCTAGGACCTTTCTGTCGGTTCGGGCCGGATTCAGGGGGCGGAACCTGGTACGTGCGGCTGCCAGGCGGAGGAGGGAAACAGCGCCGGGCGTTGTGGACCGACGACAACACGGCGGATGTGCGTACCAGGCCCACAAGCTCAGCCGAACGAAAGATTCTGGTGCACTACCCCCGAGAGCCGGGCACGAGCCGAAACAGGAACTGGGAGCGGGCACAGCGCAATGGGTGAGGTCTTCGCGGGTCGGTACGAGCTGATCGATCCGATCGGACGTGGTGGCGTCGGCGCCGTCTGGCGAGCCTGGGACCACCGGCGCCGCCGGTATGTGGCGGCCAAGGTGCTTCAGCAGAGCGACGCACACACGCTGCTGCGCTTCGTCCGCGAGCAGGCCCTGCGGATCGAGCATCCTCATGTGCTCGCCCCGGCCAGTTGGGCCGCGGACGACGACAAGGTCCTGTTCACCATGGATCTGGTGAGCGGCGGCTCGCTTGCGCATGTCATCGGCGACTACGGCCCGCTGCCCCTGCGCTTCGTCTGCACGCTGCTCGACCAGCTGCTGTCCGGACTGTCGACCGTGCATGCGGAAGGCGTCGTGCACCGCGACATCAAGCCCGCGAACATCCTGATGGAAGCCACCGGCACCGGCCGGCCGCACCTGCGGCTCTCCGACTTCGGCATCTCCATGCGCAAGGGCGAGCCCCGCCTGACCGAGACCAACTATGTGGTGGGAACGCCGGGTTACTTCGCGCCCGAGCAGATGATGGGCGCAGAACCCGACTTCCCCGCAGATCTCTTCGCCGTAGGGCTTGTCGCGCTCTATCTGCTGCAGGGGAAGAAGCCGGATGCCCGGGCCCTCGTCGAATACTTCGCCTCGCACGGCACCCCCAGCACCCCGCAAGGCATCCCGGAACCGCTGTGGCAGGTCCTCGCAGGTCTTCTGCAGCCGGATCCGCAGGCCCGGTTCCGCACGGCCACCGGCGCGCGGAAGGCGCTGACGGCCGCGGTCGAGATGCTGCCGGAGCCAGGTGTCGACGACGAACCGGTGGAGGTCTTCGACCAACTCGGCCCGCTGCCCGCCGGTTTCGGCCCGGAAGGCCCGATCGCCACCCCCAGGCAGCCGTCCCCGACCGACCACACCGCACACGCGGGCCAGGCCGCACAGCAGGCCATACAGCAGCCGCACACCCCACCGCCCTCCTCGATGTCGGAGACGGGCAGCTTTCATCTCGCCCCGCCTCCGCAGCAGCCGCTCCCCACGCCGCTGCCCCGGCAGGCCCAGCCTGCCCCTGCCCCCACTCCGCTCCCGGCGCATACGGGTTCCCCCTTCTCTGCCGCCCCACCGGATCTCTCCCAGGCCCCGACATCCGCAGTGCGGCACGAACCGGTTCCTACTCGTGCATACACCGCCGAGCAGCAGCAGGTTCCGCACCCCGGGGCAGGCATGTCCCCGCACTTCGCTGCGGCATCGCCTCCGGCCCACCCCATGGTCGCCGCTCCCGCACAGGCATCGCAGAAGCGTCCGGGACCGCCCTCGAGGGTGGCGATCCCGGTCCTGCTGGTGGCGCTGGTCTGTTTCGCTGTCGGAATCTGGGCACTGACCCAGGCCTGAGGCCCGGTGGCTGCAGTCGCTGTCACCAGGCCTGCGGCGGTCCTCCGTAGGGCTGCCGCCCGGCCGCGCCACCGGCAGGACCGCCCACGGCGGCCGCCGCGCGGCGACGCGCAAGCAGCGTCCACGCCCCGAGGCCGAGCACCAGCACGGCGCCTGCGCCGATCCCGGCCGCGCCCACCGTCTTCATCGTGTTGCTCTTGTCGGCTTGAGGGGCACTCTGACCGCTCCTGGCCATGTCCTTGTCGTCCTGCGTCACACCGAAGATTCCGGCGGAACCCCCGTACGGCGACGTTGTCGCCGCGTTCTCGACCTGCACCTTGAGAATCATCGGGATCGCCTTCTCCCCGTAGGCATGAGCGACCTTCGGGCTGAGCGACACCGACAGGTAGTACCAGCCCGCGAACCGCATGGCGCTCTCGTCGGCACTGAACGTGAACCGGTTCTCGTACCGCACCGGGGGCAGCGGATCGAGCGACACCGATGCGGGCTTGCCGGAGTACGACAGCGGCGAGGCGTCGTCGACATGGCCGTGCGCCGGATTGTCCAGGGAGAGTGCGAGCGCGTTGCCGACGTACTCGTCCGAGCCGCCGACACTGTTGCCGAGGTCGACGGTGGCGAAGATCTGCTGTCCCCAGTCCACCGGCACCCGGTAGAAGAGGGTCTGTCCCGGCTTGATGCCGTCCGTCCAGGTGCCGGTCTCCAGGCTGGTGGCGTCGTAATAGCTCGTGCCGCCGGGCCGTTCCTCCTTCTTGGCCTGCGTGGGCGGTGTCGGCGACGCCGAGGGCCAGTCCTCGGGCGCCTCGGTCGGCGCCGTACCACCCTTCTTCAGCTTCGGCTCCGACTCGTAACGGAGTTCCAGGTCCCAGGTGTCGGGCGTCGAGGTGGCCTTGCTCTCCCGCTCGATCAGGACGTTGTACGTACCGGCGTCCTGGCAGGGGCTGCTGTCCTTGTCCGTGACCCGGTAGGCGTACGCGGCGATCGGATGCGGGAACTCCGCCGCCTCGAAGCGGGCGTCCTCGGAACTGCACTGCAGGTCCCTGCTGTCCCTGATGCTGACCGTGATGCCGTCCCCGTACGCGACCTTGCCACCAGCCTTGGGTACGACCACCGCCGAGACGTACGCGTTCGTGTCGGCGTCGAGGTAGAGGCGGTAGTAGAGCTTCTCGCCCGGCTTGATCGAGCTCTTGTAGACGGATCCGGGCTCCAGGGCCGACGCGTCGGTGCTGACCTCCGCGCCCGGGACCGCCTTCGCCCCGGGGACGAAGAGGTACGCGGCAGGCTCACCGGCCGCGTACGCCTGCCCCGGCAGCGCCGTCACCGCGCACATCGCCGCTGCCGCGGCCAGCGTCGCCCGGCCCCTGTTGCGCTGCCTCATCACGCGCTTCCCCTCGTCGTCTGTGTGGCCGACCTGCGGCGGCTGCGTACGAACACGAGCCCGGCGATCACCACCACGGCGCCCGCCCCGGCAGCGGCCGCAACGCCGGTCCATCCTGCCCCGCCCGTACCTCCGCTGTCTCCGGCCGCAGCCGAAGTGCCCTTCTTGTCGGTCCCGCTGCCCTCTGCCCTGTCCGGCTTCCCGGCGAGGACAGCGGCATGGTGCTCGGGGCCGGCCCGCTCGTCCCCGAGCACCGCCACCCGCAGCACCACACCGATCCGCGCGTTCTCGGCAATCTCGGCAGCCTGCGCGCCCAGCGTCACCGAGATGTAGAACTCGCCCCCGGCATGCACCGGCTGGACCGTTGAGCGGTACTCGTAGCAGTTGGTCCAGGCGACCGGCACCGAACCCATCCTGACCGCGGCCGGGCGGCCGCTGTACAGGGCCGACGAGGTGAACTCACCACCGCCGCCGACCGGGAAGCGGGCGGGCGTGAACAGCTGCGTCGCACCGTACGAGTACGTCGAGGCGACCCCAGCGACCGTGGGTTCGTTGGTGAACTCCACGTCGTAGCGCACCTGCTGGCCCCAGCCTGCCGGAACCTTGTACCAGAGCGTCTGCGCCGGCAGGATCCGGTCGCGCCACACGCCCCGGCCGAGCTCCTCGGCGTCGTTGAATCCGGTGCCTCCCCGCACATCGCGGGGGTTGCCGGAGGGCAGCACCGCGCTCTTGCCGCCCGCCCCGTAATCGGGCTCGGACGCGGCGGGCGTGACACCCGTCTTCAGCGGTGCCTCCACCCCGTACACGAGCTCCAGCGGCCAACGCGCGGCATCGGAACCCTTCTTGCTCGCTCGTTCCACCACCAGCCAGTAGTGGCCGGCCCGGTCGCAGCTGCGGGTCCCCTCGGGGGAAGGATACGGGCGACGGCCGAGGTCAGCGGGGTCGCACCCTCCTTCTGGTAGAAGCGCGCGGTGTCCGTCGCACAGGAGCTTTCAGTGCCGTAGGCAATGCTGGTACGCAGCGCGTCGAAGGTGTCGACGGCGGCCCCGGGCTGCGGCACCGCCGTCGCCGAGAAGTCCGCCGTGGACGCGGCGTCCAGACCGACCGCGTAGTACCGCCTCTCGCCCGGACCGATGGTGTCCAGATACTGATGGGGTACGAGCGCGGGCGCCCGGCCGCCGGTCGCGGCGCCCTCGACCTGCTTGCCACGGAAGCGGTAGCCGTCTGCAGAGAGGTGCGCTGCCCGCTGCAACTGCCTGGCCAGCGACTTGGCGTCCGGTGCGTCGTAGTAGCGGCCGTTGCCCGCCTCCGCGATGCATGCGAGCTGCTCGCGGGCTTGTCCCTTCACCTGGAAGCCGATGGTGTCGATGCGCAGCCCGATCCCCTCCTTGCCGAGCCGCTCGGCCACCTCGCAGGGCTTCGGCGTACCGCAGTTGTCCTCGCCGTCGGAGATCAGCAGGATCGTGCGCGTCCCGATGGCACCGTCCGCGGGCTCCGGCAGGTCGTTCGCGGCCTTCTGCAGGGAGAGCCCGACAGGAGTGTCGCCCCTGGGCCGCAGGTCCACCACGGCCTCCTTCACCGCGGCCCGGTCGAGCGCCTGCACCGGACGGACGAGACGGGTGTCCGTGCAGCCCCGGGGGCGGTCGGCGCCGTACACCCGCAGACCGGCCGGGTAGCCATCGGGAAGACCGTCCACGACGGTGCCCACAGCGGTACGTGCCGACTCCATCCGGGTCCGGCCCGTTCCGTCGTCATCCGCCATGGAGCCGGAGGAGTCCAGCACCATGAGCAGGCTGCTGCTGCCGTCGCGAGAGGTCGTGGCCGGGGTTGCAGCTGTGCCGTCCGCAGCCGTGCCGTCCGCCGTGGCGGGCATCGCACCCGCGACAAGGGCGAGCAGTGCCCCGCCGATCCCAGTCCCCACTGCTGAAGTACGGCGATGGTTCCGTGCTCTCACCCGTGCCCCCTCGATCAGCCTCTCGGCTTCTTTGCTCTCGCAACCTATTGATTTGCGTAGGTGAACTCAAGAGCACAGGCGTCACGGCCCCGCAACAGCACGAAGCCCCGGTCGCTCAGCGACCGGGGCCCGCGAAAGGCTGTTCTGTCTCAGACACCCGAACCTGCGGGCACGGAGTCAGTCGCCTCCGTCCACAGATCCTGCTCGGCGCGATCCGCCTGGATCTGGCGGTACACGAGGAGCCCGCCGATGGCGGCCAGTGCGACCAGGAGAAGCTTCTTCACCGCGCGACCTCGTCTTTCCTTGGCGTAGGGGACTTCTGCCGCCCGACTATACACACCGACCGATACCGATCAGTGACCTACCTGCCACCTGGCCGGTTCTCGGGCAAAAGCGGCCATCCCGCCCAGCCTCAGATCAGTCCGTCCAGCCCGGTTGCACCAGACGAGTGGTGTTCATCTGAAGATCGGCGGATCCACGGCGTCGGTCCCCGAAATCGAGAGCTACATCCACATCATCAGAAAGGTAAGCAAACCGGACCACCCGAAAGCGAGGGGCCATGAGCACCTTCAAGGCCAAGAGCATCTGGACCGCCTTCATCACCGCCTTCTTCGCGCTTCTCGCGTCGATGGGGCTCATCAGCACCCCCGCCACGGCCGCGCAGCCGAAGGCCACGGCTCAGGAGCACACAGGTGCGATCGCGGCAACCGCAACCACCCCGTCGGTGCGATGGACCCTTCCGCGTGACAGGTCGCTGCCACCCACGATGAAGCAGCGCATCCGTGCCGAAGCACACGGCTCCGCACCGGCCACCAGGCACCTGCTGACGGACATGAGGGACACCATGGACGCCACAGGCACCACCGGCGCCCCCCGCACCGCCCACGGGGCCCCGGCGGGGGAGGCATCCCTCCTGCCACCGTGAGAGCGGCGCCACTGGCGCACAGGGCCCGCGGTCCGGTTCACACCGGACCGCGGGCCTTTTCGTGTGCCGGGCAGCCGGGGGGGGCGGCTTCGTGCTCACCATGGCGTGGTGGACAGGCCCGCAGTCCGCGAAGCCTTGCTTCACGGTTCCCGATCGCGCGATTCCCTGCGCCGACAGGGCCGTTCCCGTGCCCCGCACTCCCATGCCCCGAGACCTCCCACGACGACCGCACCCGTTGAGGTCGGCAGTAGACGACGAAGACCCCCGGTCCAAGTGGACCGGGGGTCTTCGTACTGGTGGGGCTAACAGGATTTGAACCTGTGGCCTCATCCTTATCAGGGATGCGCTCTAACCAACTGAGCTATAGCCCCGCCGCGCCTGCGCGCTGACTTCTGAAGATTAGCGCACGTCGGGGCCAGTCCCAAAATCGATACCCGCAGCCCTACTCGTCCTCGGCCAGCGTGAGCTCGACACCGCCCACGAAACCGGCCGACAAGTTGTAGATGAAGGCGCCCAGCGTCGCCAGCGCGGTCGCCAGCACGACGTCGATCACCGCGATGACCGACGTGAAGATGAGGACGTGCGGAAGCGACAGGAACGACTGCACATCGAAGCCGGTGCTGTCGTTGGAGCCGGTCGCCTCGCTGATGGTGCCGCCCACAGTGGAGAAGACGCCCATGGCGTTCATCACCATCCACAGGACCGCGGCCGCCACGACCGTGCAGATGCCGAGCGCGATGGAGAGCAGGAAGCTGACCTTCATCACCGACCACGGATCGGCCTTCGCCACCCGCAGTCGCGCCTTGCGGGTACGCGGAGTGGTCCGCGCCCCCGTCCGTGGGCGACGGGCCGCCTGAGCGGCACCGACGCCCTGCTGCGCGCCCTGCGTCCCGCCCGCGGGCGAGGGGTATGCCTGCGGCGGGTGGTAAGGCCCGCCTGCCTGCCCCGGCGCGGGCTCGCGCTCACCGGGCAGGGGCCCGGTCGTGTATCCCTCGTACTGGGGCTGAGGCCCCCGGGTGTCCGTCACAGTGCCCCCTTGGGAGTCCGTGGCAGGGCCACGGGCACCGTTCGCTCCAGCTCCGGAAGCGGCCGAACCGGCGCCCGTGGCTCCACTCACGCTCTACTCCTCGTGCTCCCCGGCCGAAGGCGACGTGCCTTCGACAGTGCCCTCGACAGTGTTCTCTGCGGTCGCCTCGGCAGTCGCCTCGGCATCCGCATCTCCATCGACCTCTTCGGCCTCGCGGCCGGCCTCGGCGTTACGTGCGATGCCGACGACCGCGTCACGCTTGCCCAGATTGATCAGTTGGACGCCCATGGTGTCACGGCCCGTCTCCCTGACTTCATTGACTCGCGTACGAATCACACCGCCGCCGAGCGTGATGGCGAGGATTTCGTCCGTCTCCTCCACCACCAGCGCGCCGACCAGCGAGCCCCGATCCTCCACGATCTTGGCGGCCTTGATACCCAGGCCGCCACGACCCTGAACGCGGTACTCGTCGACGGGGGTCCGCTTCGCGTACCCACCATCGGTGGCAGTGAACACGAACGTACCGGGCCTGACGACATTCATCGAGAGCAGTTCGTCGCCTTCGCGGAAACTCATGCCCTTGACGCCCGAGGTGGCGCGGCCCATCGGGCGCAGCGCTTCGTCCGTCGCGGTGAACCTGATGGACTGGGCCTTCTTGCTGATGAGCAGCAGATCATCCTCGGCCGAGACCAGCTCCGCACCGATCAGCTCGTCGTCGCTGCCGTCCTCCGTCTCGCGGAGGTTGATCGCGATGACACCGCCGGAACGCGGGGAGTCGTAGTCCTTCAGCGCGGTCTTCTTCACCAGGCCGCCCTTGGTGGCGAGGATCAGATAGGGCGCGGCCTCGTAGTCCCGGATCGCCAGGATCTCGGCGATCTGCTCGTCCGGCTGGAAGGCCAGCAGGTTGGCGACGTGCTGGCCGCGTGCGTCCCGGCCGGCGTCCGGAAGCTCGTACGCCTTGGCCCGGTAGACGCGGCCCTTGTTGGTGAAGAACAGCAGCCAGTGGTGGGTCGTCGACACGAAGAAGTGGTCGACGATGTCGTCTTCCTTGAGCTTCGTGCCGCGGACGCCCTTGCCACCGCGCTTCTGCGAGCGGTAGTCGTCCGTCTTCGTACGCTTCACATAGCCGCCGCGCGAGATGGTGACGACAATGTCCTCCTCGGCGATCAGGTCCTCGATGGACATGTCACCGTCGAAGGGCACCAGCTTGGAGCGCCGGTCGTCGCCGAACTTCTCGACGATCGCCGCCAGCTCCTCGCTGACGATCTGCCGCTGCCGTACCGGCGACGCCAGAATCTCGTTGTACTCGTTAATCTTCGCCTGGAGCTCATCGTGCTCGGCCGTGATCTTCTGGTGCTCCAGCGCGGCCAGTCGGCGCAGCTGCATCTCCAGAATCGCGTTCGCCTGGATCTCGTCGATCTCCAGCAGGCCCATCAGGCCCTCACGCGCGATCTCGACCGTCTGGCTGCGCCGGATGAGGGCGATGACCTCGTCGATCGCGTCGAGTGCCTTGAGCAGACCGCGCAGGATGTGCGCCCGCTCCTCCGCCTTGCGCAGGCGGAACCTCGTACGCCGGACGATGACCTCGATCTGGTGCGTCACCCAGTGGCGGATGAACGCGTCGATCGACAGCGTGCGCGGCACCCCGTCGACGAGCGCCAGCATGTTCGCGCCGAAGTTCGTCTGGAGATCGGTGTGCTTGTACAGGTTGTTCAGTACGACCTTGGCGACCGCGTCCCGCTTCAGCACGACCACGAGGCGCTGGCCGGTGCGCGAGGACGTCTCGTCGCGGACGTCCGCGATGCCGCCGACCTTGCCGTCCTTGACCAGGTCGGCGATCTTCTGCGCGAGGTTGTCGGGGTTGGTCTGGTACGGAAGCTCCGTGACGACCAGGCACTGCCGGTTCTGGATCTCCTCGACCGCGACGACCGCACGCATCGTGATGGAGCCACGGCCCGTGCGGTACGCCTCCTCGATGCCCTTGCGGCCGACGACGAGCGCTCCGGTCGGAAAGTCCGGGCCCTTGATCCGCTCGATCAGGGCGTCCAGCAGCTCCTCGTGCGAGGCCTCCGGGTGCTCCAGGTACCACTGGGCACCGGCCGCGACCTCGCGCAGATTGTGCGGCGGGATGTTGGTCGCCATGCCGACCGCGATGCCCGCGGAGCCGTTGACCAGCAGGTTCGGGAAGCGCGCCGGCAGAACCGTCGGCTCCTGGTTGCGGCCGTCGTAGTTGTCCTGGAAGTCGACGGTCTCCTCGTCGATGTCCCGGACCATCTCCATGGACTGCGGCATCATCTTGCACTCGGTGTACCGCATGGCTGCGGCCGGGTCGTTGCCCGGAGAACCGAAGTTGCCGTTGGAGTCGACCAGCGGCATGCGCATCGACCAGGGCTGCGCCAGTCGCACGAGCGCGTCGTAGATCGAGGAGTCGCCGTGCGGGTGGTACGTACCCATGACGTCACCGACGACACGGGCGCACTTGTAGAAGCCCTTCTCGGGCCGGTACCCGCCGTCGTACATGGCGTACAGCACACGGCGGTGGACGGGCTTGAGGCCGTCCCGTACGTCCGGCAGCGCACGCGACACGATGACGGACATCGCGTAGTCGAGGTAGGAGCGCTGCATCTCCGTCTCGAGCCCCACGGGCTCGACACGCATGCCCACACCCGCGAGTGCGGGTTCCTCTTCAGGGGTCACAGGGGTGTTCTCGTCGGCCATTGCTGGTCAAAGTCCTTTCGAGCTGCGGCTTGCTTGGTACGGCCGACTCAGATGTCGAGGAAGCGGACGTCCTTCGCGTTGCGCTGGATGAACGAGCGCCGTGCCTCGACGTCCTCACCCATCAGCACCGAGAAGAGGTCGTCGGCCTGCGCCGCGTCGTCCAGCGTGACCTGGCCGAGCACGCGGTGGTCGACGTCCATCGTCGTGATGCGCAGCTCCTCGGCGTTCATCTCGCCGAGACCCTTGAAGCGCTGGATCGAGTCTTCCTTGATCCGCTTGCCGTTCTGCTTGCCGAGCTCGACCAGGGCGTCGCGCTCGCGGTCCGAGTACGCGTACTCGAAGTCGTCGCGGCCCCACTTGATCTTGTAGAGCGGCGGGCGGGAGAGATAAACGTGGCCGGCCTCGACCAACGGCCGCATGAAGCGGAAGAGGAACGTCAGCAGCAGCGTGTTGATGTGCTGACCGTCGACGTCGGCGTCCGCCATCAGAATGATCTTGTGATAGCGGAGCTTCTCGATGTCGAAGTCCTCGTGGACTCCGGTACCGAAGGCCGAGATCAGCGCCTGGACCTCGGTGTTCTGCAGGATCTTGTCGACCCGGGCCTTCTCGACGTTCAGGATCTTGCCTCGGATCGGCAGGATGGCCTGGTACATCGGGTTACGGCCGGACTTCGCCGAACCACCGGCGGAGTCACCCTCGACGATGAAGATCTCGCACTTCGTCGGGTCGTTCGACTGGCAGTCGCTCAGCTTGCCCGGCAGCGAGGCGCTCTCCAGGAGCCCCTTGCGTCGGGTCAGGTCGCGCGCCTTCCGGGCGGCGACGCGGGCCGTGGCCGCCGCGATGCCCTTGCGGATGATGTCCGCGGCCTCGTTCGGGTTCCGGTCGAACCAGTCCGTGAGGTGCTCGTGGACCACCTTCTGGACGAAGGTCTTCGCCTCCGTGTTGCCCAGCTTGGTCTTCGTCTGGCCCTCGAACTGCGGCTCACCCAGCTTCACCGAGATGATCGCCGTCAGACCCTCACGGATGTCGTCACCGGTGAGGTTGTCGTCCTTCTCGCGCAGCAGCTTCTTGTCCCGCGCGTACTTGTTGACCAGCGTGGTCAGCGCCGCGCGGAAGCCCTCCTCGTGCGTACCGCCCTCGTGCGTGTGGATCGTGTTGGCGAAGGAGTAGACGCCCTCGCTGTACTGCGTGTTCCACTGCATCGCGATCTCGGCCGAGAGGAGTCGCTCCTTGTCCTCGGCCTCGATGTCGATCACCGACTGGTGAATGACGTCGCCCTTGCGGGAGTTGAGGTACTTCACGAAGTCGACGATGCCGCCCTCGTAGTGGTACGTGACCGTACGGGCCGCTTCCTCCTCGGCGACCTCGACCGCCTCCGCGACATCCGCGCCCGCCGTCGCCTTCGCCGACTCACGCTCGTCCGTGAGCTTGATCGTCAGGCCCTTGTTGAGGAACGCCATCTCCTGGAAGCGGCGCGACAGGGTCTCGAAGGAGTACTCGATGGTCTCGAAGATGTCGCCGTCGGCCCAGAAGGTGACGGTCGTACCGGTCTCCTCGGTGGCCTCGTTCCGGGCCAGCGGCGCCGTGGGCACACCGAGCTTGTAGTCCTGGGTCCAGCGGTAGCCGTCCCGCCTGACCTCGACGGAGACGCGCGTCGACAGGGCGTTCACGACGGAGACACCGACACCGTGCAGACCGCCGGAGACGGCATATCCGCCACCGCCGAACTTGCCGCCGGCGTGCAGCACCGTCAGCACGACCTCGACCGCCGGCTTCTTCTCCGACGGCACGATGTCGACGGGAATACCGCGACCGTTGTCGATCACTCGGACCCCGCCGTCGGCAAGGATCGTGACGTCGATGGTGTCCGCGTGCCCGGCCAGGGCTTCGTCGACCGAGTTGTCGACGACCTCTTGCACAAGGTGGTGAAGTCCACGCTCACCGGTCGAGCCGATGTACATGCCAGGTCGCTTACGGACCGCGTCCAGGCCCTCGAGGACGGTGATCGCGCTGGCGTCGTACGAGGCAGCTGCCTCGCCGCTCTCACCGGGGGTGGACGGAATGTTCTCGTTGGGGTTGCCGGAATCGGCCACGAAGCGCCCTTTCTGGCACAGCACAGGCCGTTCTCCGGGCAAGCGGGAGCGGCTGCGTCGTTCGGCTTGTATCGACGACTCCCGCAGATGCGGGATTGTTCACCAGTCTACCGGTAGCGCCGACACGAATGGGGGTTTGCCGGTACCTGAGTCCGCATGTGCCGCCCTGAATGAGCGCCTGACGACTCCCCATATTCGGGATGGGGCCCCAAGAGGCTCACGCGGGCATTGAGCGCTTCGGCCTGTCAACCTCTCACTACGGTGAGGGACGCCTCGGCCGCACCGCAGGATTTCAACCTGTACAAACCCGTACATCACGGAAGCAGCAGACAAAACCGCAGAAAAGGCAGCACACCACCGCAGCCGAACTCCTCCGGACTGCGGGACGGCAGCCGCCGACATCGGGCAAAGAACCGCGCAGAGAGAGAAAAGCCCAGGTCAGCCGTAAGTATCGCCCGGGCCGACGCTTCCCGGCGCACGCAGCGGACCGAATCTGCGCTGCGGACCACCCGGCCCCAGAACCTTGATCAACTTCACGGTGCCATGCCCCAGATCCGCGTTCAGCCGGGCAACCAGCTGCGGCGCCAGCAGCCGCAGCTGCGTCGCCCAGGCCGTCGAATCGCACTGCACCGTGAGCACCCGTTCCTCGGGGGCCTCGTCGTACCGCAGCGGCACACAGTGATTGGCCAGATCATCACCGACGATCTGTGGCCAGCGGCCCATCACACCACCCACCGCCGCGGGGGTCTCCCAACCGCGCTCGGTGATCAGACGATTGATCGCGGCGCCCAGCGGCAACGGATCGCGCCCGTCCGCCCGCGCGCCCGAACGCAGCCCACCGCCCCGTCTGGCCTGTTTCTTCTGCTGCGCCGCGGCCCCACGTGCCCGCGCCTGCTCCTTCGCGGCACGCAGAGCGACCCGCGCCAGATCGACACCGGACGCCTCCGGCTGCTTCGCCTCGCCCAACGGCTCCTGCGGGCCGCCGGCAGCGCCCTTCGCCGGATCGACGGAGCCGCTCATATCCGCTTCACCTCGCCCGCTGACACCGCATACCGCGATCCCGCCAGCACACCCGGAACGTCATCGTCCACCGCCGCCGTCACCAGCACCTGCTCACCCGGAGCCACTAGCTCCGCCAGCCGCTCCCGGCGCCGCGCGTCCAGCTCGGCGAAGACATCGTCCAGGACGAGCACCGGCTCATTGCCCTCGGTGCGCAGCAGATCGTACGAGGCAAGCCGCAGCGCCAGCGCGTACGACCAGGACTCGCCATGGCTCGCGTATCCCTTGGCGGGCATCCCGCGCAGTCCCAGCAGCAGATCGTCACGGTGCGGACCGACCAGCGTCACACCCCGCTCGATCTCCTGCTTGCGGACCTCCGCGAGCGCAGCGAGCAGCTGCTCATACAGCTCGTCACGGGTACGGGCGGGCTCCACGCCCGCACCGACGGAACTGCGGTACTCCAGCGTCACCGCGCCACCACCGGGCGCGACATCCGCGTATGCCTTGTCCGTCAGCGGCTGCAGGGTCGCGATCAGATCCAGCCGCTGCGCCAGCAGCTCCGCGCCCACCCGGCCCAGATGCTGGTCCCACACATCGAGGGTGGACAGATCCATCGACCGGCCGCCGTGCCTGCGCGCCATCGCCGCGGACTTCAGCAGGGTGTTGCGCTGCTTCAGCACCCGCTCGTAGTCCGAACGGACACCGGCCATCCGCGGCGAACGCGCAGTGATCAGCTCGTCGAGGAAGCGCCGGCGCTCCCCGGGATCGCCCTTGACGAGCGCCAGATCCTCCGGCGCGAACAGCACGGTTCGGACGATCCCCAGCACGTCACGGGGCCTGACCTGCGGCGATCGATTGATTCGGGCGCGATTGGCCTTGCCCGGGTTGAGCTCCAGCTCGATCAGCTGCGCGCGCTCGCCCTGGGTGACGGCGGCCCGGATGACGGCCCGGTCCGCCCCCATCCGCACCAGTGGCGCATCGGAGGAAACACGATGGCTACCGAGCGTCGCGAGGTAGCCGACGGCCTCGACCAGATTCGTCTTGCCCTGACCGTTCGCCCCCACGAACGCGGTGACGCCCGGGTCGAGAGGAACCTCGACCCGGGCGTACGAGCGGAAGTCGGCCAGCGAGAGATGCGTGACATGCATGGTGTATGCCGACCTTCCCGGCTTCCTGCTCCGTGCTCCGCGGCGCGGGCCGGTGATGTCGGCCCGCCCTCGGTGCGGTTACTTCTTGTTCTCGACTGCGTGGCCACCGAACTGGTTGCGCAGCGCGGCGATCATCTTCATCTGCGGGGAGTCGTCCTGGCGCGAGGCGAATCGCGCGAAGAGCGACGCGGTGATCGCGGGCAGCGGCACCGCGTTGTCGATCGCGGCCTCCACCGTCCACCGGCCCTCACCGGAGTCGGCGGCGAAGCCACGGAGCTTGTCGAGGTGCTCGTCGTCGTCCAGCGCGTTGACCGCCAGGTCGAGCAGCCAGGAACGGATGACCGTGCCCTCCTGCCAGGAGCGGAAGACCTCGCGCACATCGGTGACGGAGTCGACCTTCTCCAGCAGCTC
The DNA here is from genome assembly GCF_040683105.1 of Streptomyces sp. NPDC051020. NCBI lineage: Bacteria > Bacillati > Actinomycetota > Actinomycetes > Kitasatosporales > Streptomycetaceae > Streptomyces > Streptomyces sp. NPDC051020. The sequence goes on from NZ_JBFBCG010000034.1 coordinate 62,889, forward strand.
CCAGCCCTCGGCGTAGGCCTGCATCATGGCGTACTCGATGCCGTTGTGGACCATCTTCGCGAAGTGGCCGGCGCCGACCTTGCCCGCGTGGACGGAGCCGAAGTCGCCTTCCGGCTTCAGCGCATCGAAGATCGGCTGGACCTTCGCCACGCTCTCGGCGTCGCCGCCATACATCAGCGCGTAACCGTTCTCCAGGCCCCAGACGCCGCCCGAGACACCGCAGTCGACGAAGCCGATGCCCTTGATGCCCAGCTCGACCGCATGCTTCTCGTCGTCCGTCCAGCGGGAGTTCCCGCCGTCCACGACGATGTCGCCGGGCGAGAGCAGCGCAGCCAGCTCGTCGATCGTGGACTGGGTCGCGGCACCGGCCGGGACCATCACCCAGATGACCCGCGGGCCCTTCAGCTTGCCCACAAGCTCTTCGAGGCTGTGGACATCGGAGACGTCCGGGTTGCGGTCGTAACCGATGACGGTGTGGCCTGCGCGGCGGATGCGCTCGCGCATGTTGCCGCCCATCTTGCCGAGGCCGACGAGACCGAGCTCCATCAGAGATTCCTTAAGCGTTGTGCCGATTCGTACCCAAGGCCGAGCCTACGCCCGGCCTGGGACAGACCGACGGGCATGCTCGGAGCCGAGCGTGCCCGTCGGACGCTGCCGTGACAGGACCGGTGGCCGGATCATCCGGAGAGGCGGACCGGCATGATCAGGTACTTGTACGCGTCATCCGCCTCGGCATCCACAGCCGGCCGGCCGCTGAGCAGCGCGGGCTTGGTGGACGTCGTGAAGGAGAGCTGGGCGACCGGGGAGTCGATCGCGCTGAGCCCGTCGAGCAGGAAGGTCGGGTTGAAGGCGATCGAGATGTCGTCACCGTCCAGCACGGCGTCGACGCGCTCCACAGCCTGTGCATCGTCGCTGGATCCGGCTTCCAGGATCAGCACACCCTGCTCGAAGCTGAGCCGCACCGGGGTGTTCCGCTCAGCGACGAGGGCCACACGCTTGACGGCCTCGACGAACGGGGCGGTCTCGATGACGGCGACCGAGTTGAACTCGGTGGGGAACAGCGTCCGGTACTTCGGCAGATCGCCTTCGAGCAGTCGCGTGGTCGTACGCCGGCCCGCGCCCTCGAAACCGATCAGACCTTCACCGGCACCCGAGCCGGACAGCGCCAGCGTGACCGTGTCACCGCTGGTCAGAGCCTTGGCAGTGTCCAGCAGCGTCTTGGCGGGCACCAGGGCCACGGCCGACGCGTCCGGGTTCTCCGGCTTCCACAGGAACTCGCGGACCGCGAAGCGGTAGCGGTCGGTGGACGCCAGGGTGACAGTGTCGCCCTCGATCTCGATCCGCACACCGGTCAGGACGGGCAGCGTGTCGTCCCGGCCCGCGGCGATGGCGACCTGAGCGGCGGCCGAGGCGAAGACCTCGCCGGGAACCGTGCCCGTCGCCGTCGGCATCTGCGGCAGCGCCGGGTACTCCTCCACAGGAAGGGTGTGGAGTGTGAATCGCGAGGAGCCGCAGACCACGGTGGCCCGTACACCGTCGGTGGAAATCTCCACCGGTCGGTTGGGGAGGGCGCGGCAGATATCGGCGAGCAGCCGGCCGGAGACCAGCACCGTGCCGTCCTCCTCGACCTCGGCATCCACCGAGACCCGGGCCGAGACCTCGTAGTCGAAGCTGGAGAAGCTGAGGGCGCCGTCCTCAGCCTTCAGAAGAAGGCCCGCAAGAACGGGCGCCGGCGGACGGGCCGGAAGGCTGCGGGCCACCCAGGCCACTGCCTCCGCGAGTACATCGCGCTCCACCCGGATCTTCACCGGAACCGCCTCCTGCTGTTGCTCGCTCGCCCTGCTGGCCTTCGTGGTCTGGTCGGGGTCGCTCCGCCGATGGCAGGGGGAGGACGTCCCGGGACCAGTCTGACGCACGGCACCGACACTCGGTGCTGCTCGGGGTCAAGTCGCGACAAGAGGTTCGGAGAGCTCCGGCGCCGAGTTGTGCACAGCACCCACTTCGAAGCGGAATCCGAGCTAACTCTATGTGGCAGTAGTAGTAGGGCCTGTGGAAACCGTGGATAACGTCGTTTTCGCAGGTCAGGCCCGGTTTTTTATCCACTGCCCCTGTGGGTGGCATCGGTGGACAACCCGGCGTTTCTGTGGACACGCAAAAGTTCTGCACACCCGATGCACAGGGCAGGGGGGTTTCTCCCCAGGGCTGTCCCCAGTTTTACCCAGGTTCCCCACAGCCCAACCGGGCTCCCCGGTGTGACGCCTTTCACTCCGCGCGGTGAAAGCGGGTGTTGTGTTGCCGAACAGTGGACAGGGGTGTGGAGAAGCTGGGGACAACACAGCCCCGCCTGTGGGCTGCCGGTGGACAACATCGGGTGGTCCCTGTGGACGAATATTTTGTCCACAGGCTGTGGATCGCTGTTGACCACAAATCCCCAGGCCCTTGACCTGGCCTGATGGAGTATCGGCAGTCGCCCCTGTGGAAGCAATATGGACAACTTCGCGATCCCCAGGCTGTGGAGGGGAAATTTTCCCCAGATCTGTGGAGAACCGCAGGTCGGCGGCGTGTATTCGAACACCAAGGCCAGGGCGGCAGCGCGCGGATGGCGCCGGGAAGGGGTCCGGGAGGCCGCTGGAGGCTCCGCCGAGGTGTCCCGGAGCCCCACGGAGGCGTTCCGGAGGCGTTCCGGAGGCCGGCAGAAAAGCTTCCGGTGGCCGACAGAAACGCTTCAGGACCACGCCGAGGCGTGCCCCGACCCATGGATGCGGGCAGGAGACGACGAAGGGCGCCCCTGCCAGACTTCCGCGGAAGTCCGGCAGGGGCGCCCTCGGCGCCGTGCATGAAGTCGTGCCAGAAGCCGTACCGGCGCTCTGTCAGCCGTTCTTGATGCGGTTGGTGAGCTCGGTGACCTGGTTGTAGATGGAGCGTCGCTCCGCCATCAGCGCACGGATCTTGCGGTCCGCGTGCATCACCGTCGTGTGGTCGCGGCCGCCGAACTGCGCGCCGATCTTGGGCAGCGAGAGATCCGTCAGCTCACGGCAGAGATACATCGCGATCTGGCGAGCCGTCACCAGCACCCGGCTGCGTGAGGATCCGCAGAGGTCCTCCACGGTCAGACCGAAGTAGTCGGCGGTCGCCGCCATGATGGCCGTAGCCGTGATCTCCGGAGCCGAGTCCTCGCCACCCGGGATCAGGTCCTTCAGCACGATCTCGGTCAGCCCGAGATCCACCGGCTGCCGGTTGAGGCTGGCGAAGGCCGTCACCCGGATCAGCGCTCCCTCCAGCTCCCGGATGTTGCGCGAGATGCGGGAGGCGATGAACTCCAGGACCTCCGGCGGGGCGTTGAGCTGCTCCTGCACCGCCTTCTTACGGAGGATCGCGATGCGCGTCTCCAGCTCCGGCGGCTGCACATCGGTGGTCAGACCCCACTCGAAACGGTTCCGCAGCCGGTCCTCCAGGGTGACCAGCTGCTTGGGCGGCCGGTCCGAGGACAGCACGATCTGCTTGTTGGCGTTGTGGAGCGTGTTGAAGGTGTGGAAGAACTCCTCCTGCGTCGACTCCTTGCTCGCCAGGAACTGGATGTCGTCGACCAGCAGGATGTCCACGTCGCGGTACCGCTTGCGGAAGGTGTCGCCCTTGCCGTCGCGGATCGAGTTGATGAACTCGTTGGTGAACTCCTCGGAGCTCACATAGCGCACCCGGGTGCCCGGGTAGAGACTGCGCGCGTAGTGCCCGATGGCATGCAGCAGGTGCGTCTTGCCGAGCCCCGACTCCCCATAGATGAAGAGGGGGTTGTACGCCTTCGCGGGTGCCTCGGCGACAGCGACGGCGGCGGCGTGCGCGAATCGGTTGGATGCGCCGATGACAAAGGTGTCGAAGAGGTACTTCGGATTCAGCCGGGCATGGGGTTCGCCGGGACCGGGTGCGGGTGCGAGCTGTGCACCTATCGGTCCGGTGGCGCCGCCGGGGCGTCCGGTGCCGGGACCGCCCTGCCGGTGCTGGGGGTCCGGCATGTCGTGGCGCTCGGGGCGCAGCTGCTCGTAACCCTGGTGCTCGGGCGGCTGGGACCGGTAGTCGTGCTGCTGGGGGCGGTAGTCGTGCTGCGGCTCACGCCACTGCTCCGCGGACGCGTCGCGCTCCTGGAATCCGCCGAGCCGGGGCTGCTGCCAGGAGAGGTCCTCCTGGGTGCGCGGCCAGGCGCCGGGCTCGGGGCGCTGCTGCTGGTAGTCGGGGTAGGCGGGGCGGGCCGTCGGCATGCCGTCGTCCGAGGGCCGGTGGCCGTATCCGTCGTACGCGTCGTTGTGCTGCCGCTCGTCGTGCTGCGGTCCCTGGTAGCGATGCTGTTCCAGCTGCTGGGACTGGTGCATCGGGGGTGCCGGCGGGTTCGGCGGCTCGCCCGCCGAGTCGTCGACAGTGATCGCGATCCGGATCGGGCGTCCGCATTCACGGCTCAGGGTCTCGCTGATGAGCGGCGCAAGCCGTCCCTCGAGGACGCGCTTGCCCCATTCGTTGGGCACGGCGAGCAGCGCGGTGTCGGCGACCAGTGCGAGCGGCTGGCAGCGCTCGATCCACTGCTTGTCCTTCGGCTCGATGCCCTGCTGGCCCTCCCCGAGGAGTTGCTCCAGCACTCGTGGCCACACTGCGGCAAGATCGGCAGGTACGTCAGCCACAAGGCACGCTTTCTCGCTGGTCCCACGAATGTGTGGTTCTCGGGACGGGATGGGTCGGGACGGGTGAGGCCCGGCAGGCGGGAAGAAAAAGAACCGCAGTCCAGCCACGGTAGTCAGGCCGACCCGTGAGGTTCAAGTCGTTGTCCACAGGCTGTGTACAGCGTGGGCCCTCGCGGGGCGGGTTTGACCGGATGGCGTAGCCGCGCGTACCGTGACCAGGTCGAGTTGTCGATGGCTGCTGCCGCCTGCCTCCGATGGGCAAAGATCACGATCTGTGATTGTGAAGCGGTGCACTAAGGCGTTTACGCGAAATCCCTCGTGGGCGCACGGTGACAGCCAGGCGATGTCCCGCCAACACACAATCATTTCTGGAGCCCCCGAGTGAGCAAGCGCACCTTCCAGCCGAACAACCGTCGTCGCGCGAAGACCCACGGCTTCCGGCTGCGTATGCGCACCCGTGCCGGCCGCGCGATTCTCGCGTCCCGCCGTGGCAAGGGTCGCGCCAACCTGTCCGCCTGATCGCGCACAGGTCATGACGTGCTGCCTACCGAGAATCGGCTGAGGCGGCGCGAGGACTTCGCGACCGCAGTACGTCGAGGACGCCGGGCCGGACGGCCGCTACTCGTCGTCCATCTACGCAGCGGTGCAACGGACCCGCACGTGACTGGGGAGAGTGCTCCCCCGCCGCGTGCGGGTTTCGTTGTCAGCAAAGCCGTGGGTGGCGCGGTCGTGCGCACAGCCGTGAAGCGGAGGCTTCGCCATCTGGTCCGCGATCGTCTGGCCATGCTGCCCCCCGGTAGCCTGGTTGTCGTACGAGCGCTGCCCGGATCGGGCGACGCCGACCATGAACAGCTGGCCCGAGACCTGGACGCCGCCCTTCAGCGGCTGCTGGGAGGGGGCGCGCGATGAAGTACCCGCTGCTGGCTCTGATCAAGCTGTACCAGTGGACGATCAGCCCACTCCTCGGGCCTGTCTGCCGTTACTACCCGTCGTGTTCCCACTATGGATATACGGCGATCGACCGGCACGGAGCGATCAAAGGAACCGCGCTGACCGCGTGGCGCATCCTGCGGTGCAATCCGTGGTCACCCGGCGGCGTGGACCATGTTCCGCCACGCAAACGTCCGCGTTGGCACGAACTGCTGCGTAATGCACTGCGTGGCAGCAAGGCCGGGGACTCCGCCGCTGACGTGCCTCTTGGGGGGACGGCCTCCGAACCCCCAAGCCCGGCCGCAGAGACTTCGCCCAATGCTCAAGGAGCCTGATTAGTGGACACGATTGCCAGTCTGTTCAGCTTTATCACTTACCCCGTTTCGTGGGTCATCGTCCAGTTCCACACGCTGTACGGAGCGATCTTCGGCGATAACACGGGCTGGGCCTGGGGCCTGTCCATCGTGTCCCTAGTGGTGCTGATCCGGATCTGCCTGATCCCGCTTTTCGTCAAGCAGATCAAGTCGACCCGGAACATGCAGGTGCTCCAGCCGAAGATGAAGGCGATCCAGGAGCGCTACAAGAGCGACAAGCAGCGTCAGTCCGAAGAGATGATGAAGCTGTACAAGGAGACGGGTACCAACCCGCTCTCCTCGTGCCTTCCCATCCTGGCGCAGTCGCCGTTCTTCTTCGCCCTGTATCACGTGCTTTCGGCCATCGCCTCGGGCAAGACGATCGGTGTCATCGACCAGCCGCTGCTCGACAGCGCCCGCCAGGCGCACATCTTCGGTGCTCCGCTCGCTGCCAAGTTCATGGACAGCGAAGCGACCGTCCAGGCGCTCGGTGCCTCGCTGACCGATGTCCGGGTCGTCACCGCGGTCATGATCGTCATGATGTCGGCGTCGCAGTTCTTCACCCAGCGCCAGCTGATGACGAAGAACGTCGACCTGACGGTCAAGACGCCGTACATGCAGCAGCAGAAGATGCTCATGTACATCTTCCCGCTGATCTTTGCCGGCATGGGCATCAACTTCCCTGTCGGTGTCCTCGTCTACTGGCTGACCACGAACGTCTGGACCATGGGCCAGCAGATGTACGTGATCAACCAGAACCCGACCCCGGGCAGCAAGGCGCAGAACCAGTACCTGGAACGTCTGCTGAAGAGCGTCGTCGCTCACGGGGAGGTGCGCGGCCGCACCAGGCGCAACATGATCAAGCGGATCGTGGCCAAGGGCCCGGACCGCAACGACATCGAGCGGAAGTTCGTCACCGGACTGGCCAAGCTCGGCCTTGCCGCCCAGGAGGACGGCACGGTGACGAAGAGCGATACCGCTCTTGCCGAGGCCGAGGGTGGATCCGCACAGAAGCGCCAGCAGCCCAAGCGCCAGACCAAGGCGAAGCGTCAGAGCGGTGCGACTCAGGCCGGTTCCGCTCAGCCCGGTGCGGCGAAGGAGACACACTCCACCGAGTCGGAGGCCAAGGCCTCGCTGCAGAAGCAGGACGCACCCCAGGACGACAAGCCGAAGCCGGCGGGCAAGCCCGCGTCCGGCTCCTCACGCCAAGCCAAGTCCGGACAGCGCAGGGGCCCGCAGCGGCCCAAGCACCCGTCCAAGAAGTAAGAAGGAGTCCATCCGTGACGGAAGGCACCACCTCCACGGCCGCTGAGGGCAGCGACACCTTGACCCGCCTTGAGCAGGAAGGGGAGATCGCAGCCGACTACCTCGAGGGCCTGCTCGACATCGCCGACCTCGACGGTGACATCGACATGGACGTCGAGGCTGACCGGGCCGCGGTCTCGATCATCAGCGACTCGGCACGTGAACTGCAGAAGCTCGTGGGCCGCGACGGTGAGGTGCTGGAGGCGCTCCAGGAGCTGACGCGCCTGGCTGTGCACCGGGAGACCGGTGACCGTAGCCGTCTGATGCTGGACATCGCAGGCTTCCGGGCCAAGAAGCGTGCGGTCCTGGCCGAGCTGGGTGCCAAGGCCGCGGACGAGGTCAAGAAGACCGGTGAGCCGGTGAAGCTGGACCCGATGACACCGTTCGAGCGCAAGGTTGTGCATGATGCGGTTGCGGCCGCAGGTCTGCGCAGCGAGTCGGAGGGCGAGGAGCCGCAGCGCTTCGTCGTCGTTCTCCCGGCCTGACCGGACCCTTGTTCTGTCGGCCCCGTCTGTTCGCAGGCGGGGCCGATCTTTGTCAGCCTGATAGTCAGCCACCGACAGTGCGGTAGTGCGGTATGGAAGGACGGTTCCCGTGACGGCGGAAGTAGGGCTTCCCCAGGCACCTGAAGAGGCGCGGGCGGTTTTCGGTGAGTTCTTCCCGGAGGCTGTCCGGTACGCGGAGCTCCTTGCCGATGCTGGGGTCAAGCGCGGTCTGATCGGCCCCCGCGAAGTGCCTCGGCTGTGGGAAAGGCATCTGCTGAACTGCGCGGTGCTCTCCGAAGTGGTGCCCGAAGGTGTCACGGTCTGCGACGTGGGCTCCGGAGCAGGTCTTCCGGGGATTCCACTGGCGTTGGTGCGTCCCGACTTGAAGATCACCTTGCTGGAGCCGCTGCTTCGGCGGACGAACTTTCTCCAGGAAGTCGTCGAGTTGCTCGGGCTGGACCATGTGACCGTGGTCCGCGGCCGGGCCGAGGAAGTCCTGGGGACGCTTCAGCCGGTCCATGTCGTCACGGCCCGGGCTGTGGCGCCGCTCGATCGACTCGCCGGCTGGGGTGTGCCACTGCTGCGCCCCTACGGGGAGATGTTGGCGCTCAAGGGCGACACCGCCGAGGAGGAGATCAACGGCGCACGGGCTGCTTTGAGCAAGCTCGGAGTGGTGGAGACCGAGGTGCTGCACGTTGGGGAGGGCGTGGTCGAGCCGATGTCCACCGTGGTGCGCGTGGTGGTCGGCGAGAGCCCGGGTGGTGTGAGGTTCGCCGCAAAGAGGGCCAAGGCCGCAAGGACGAGCCGCACGCGACGGCGGCGCTGAGCCGCGTAGTCACGTTGCGAGATCAGTCATTACGTACAGTTTGTGCCGTCTATCGGTAATGCTCCGCACAAGCAGCCATACGCACTCTGTGCGGAGTGTCGTGCCCCTGTAGCTAGGCTGCAGGGGCATCGTGTTTCACGTGAAACGTCGCTCTCTGCTGCATGGAATCATCGGCCGCGGCCGTGCGGCTGCCGCTCCGCGCCATCGCAGGCCCGCTAGGGCTACGGAGTTGTCCACAGAAGTGGATTCATCCACAGAAGAGCGGGCCTCGCTGGTTCACGACCCCGAAAGCATGGCAGGCTCTGCTCATTGCGAGCCTGAAGTCGAGGAGAGTGAATCCTTGCGGTCCGACGCCAACATCGCGGGACCGATGACCGATCCGGTCCCCGGTCCCCGAACCGAATCGGCGGGGGACGGTGTTTCACGTGAAACACCGCCGCCGATGGATGACACACCCATCGGTCGTGCGGCCCAGCTGGCGGTCGAGGCCCTCGGCCGCGCCGGCGAGGGGCTGCCCCGCCCTGACCAGACACGCGTCATGGTGGTGGCCAACCAGAAGGGCGGCGTGGGCAAGACGACCACGACGGTGAACCTTGCCGCCTCGCTTGCACTCCACGGCGCACGTGTTCTGGTGGTCGACCTCGACCCGCAGGGAAACGCCTCCACGGCCCTGGGCATCGACCACCATGCCGAAGTTCCCTCTATTTATGACGTTCTGGTGGAGAGCAAGCCGCTCTCCGACGTGGTGCAGCCCGTACCGGACGTCGAAGGTCTCTTCTGCGCCCCCGCCACCATCGATCTCGCCGGTGCGGAGATCGAACTGGTATCGCTGGTGGCGCGGGAGAGTCGACTGCAGCGAGCGATCCAGGCGTATGAGCAGCCACTGGACTACATCCTTATTGACTGCCCGCCTTCGCTCGGTCTGCTGACGGTCAACGCCATGGTCGCCGGCGCCGAGGTGCTGATCCCCATTCAGTGCGAGTACTACGCGCTGGAAGGACTGGGACAGCTGCTGAGGAACGTCGATCTCGTCCGGGGACATCTGAACCCCGATCTGCATGTGTCGACGATCCTTCTCACCATGTACGACGGCAGGACCCGGCTCGCCTCCCAGGTGGCGGAGGAGGTGCGCAGTCACTTCGGCAAGGAGGTGCTGCGCACAAACATCCCCCGGTCGGTACGAATCTCGGAGGCACCGAGTTATGGGCAGACCGTTCTGACCTACGACCCGGGTTCCAGCGGATCCTTGTCGTATCTCGAAGCAGCTCGTGAGATTGCCCTGCGGGGGGTCGGGGTGCACTACGAGGCCCAGCACGCCCACTCAGACAGCCAGAACAGTCAGCGGAACATTTCGGAGGGGATCCAGTGAGTGAGCGTCGTAGAGGATTGGGGCGTGGGCTCGGCGCGCTGATCCCCGCTGCCCCGCAGGAACGTCAGGTACCAGCCTCCGAGCCGGGCGCGGCCTCGCCCAGCGCGATTCCGGTGATGACGGCTGAGCGAGGAGTGGCCGCTGCAAAGGTGGCCACGCTCGCGGCTGCTTCCGCTGTAGCGGGGCCGAGTGCACCCGTCTCACAGCCAGAAGCCTCCTCCGACGCGACGGGCGCTGCGGGAGCGTACTTCGCCGAGGTTCTCCTCGGCTCCATCACTCCGAATCCCCGGCAGCCTCGTGAGGTGTTCGACGAGGACGCGCTTGCCGAGCTCGTCACCTCCATCAAGGAGGTCGGTCTCCTCCAGCCTGTCGTCGTGCGGAAGCTGGGACCGGAGCGCTACGAACTCATCATGGGCGAGCGGCGCTGGAGGGCCTGCCGTGAGGCGGGTCTGGAGCGCATCCCGGCCATCGTGCGGGCCACGGACGACGAGAAGCTGCTCCTGGACGCACTCCTGGAGAACCTCCATCGGGCTCAGTTGAACCCACTGGAGGAGGCAGCCGCGTACGACCAGCTGCTCAAGGACTTCAAGTGCACGCATGACCAGCTGGCCGACCGTATCGGGCGGTCGCGCCCGCAGGTGTCGAACACGCTGCGGCTGCTGCGGCTTTCTCCGCCTGTGCAGCGCAGGGTCGCTGCCGGGGTGCTGTCGGCCGGTCATGCCCGAGCGCTGTTGTCTGTGGACGACTCCGAGGAGCAGGATCGGCTGGCCCATCGCATCGTGGCCGAAGGCCTCTCGGTGCGTGCGGTCGAGGAGATCGTGACCCTGATGGGTTCCCGGACCACCAGTACCCCAAAGGCCAAGGGGCCCCGCGCCGGCGGTCGGCTGTCTCCCGCTCTCTCCGATCTTGCTTCCCGGCTCTCGGACCGCTTCGAGACCAGGGTGAAGGTCGACCTCGGGCAGAAGAAGGGAAAGATCGTCGTCGAGTTCGCCTCGATGGAAGATCTGGACCGCATTCTCGGCAGTCTGGCGCCGGGTGAGGGCCGCGTGCTGGAACGGCGTCTTTCCGAGGAGTCGGCCGAGGACGGCGAGGGCTGACACCCGCTGAGTGAGCCGTGGGGCGGGCCGTGTGCGGGTACCTACCGGAACACGGCCCGCCCTTTACTTTCTCACGGTGTCGGCTTCGTCTCCGGGTGGATACGATTCGTTCTGATATGGCACATCCAGCTTGATCCACCTCGGCGGAGGGAGGGCCATGCGATCAGTGAGCCGCAGCCGGCTGGTGACAGTGGGGCTGGGCTTGGGAGCCGTCGGAGGGTTTGTCGGCGGCCTGCTCCGCGAACGGAGTGCACTGACCGCCGCACGTGATGCGGCGGGCGAAGGAAGTGAGGAACAGCCTTCATGGGACGGCGGCTCGTACCGCTCACACTGGATAACCTTCCCGATCTCCCCAAGCGCTGCCGCTCCTGTGTCTTCTGGGAGCTTGATCCGGTCAGTGGGGAAGCTGCGGTAAAGGCAGGCACTCCGGAGCTGGAAAAGGAAGCGTGGATCTCGGCTGTCCTGCTGGAGTGGGGATCGTGTGGCCGGGTCGTCTATGTGGACGATGTGCCGGTCGGCTTCGTCCTCTATGCGCCACCGGCGTATGTTCCGCGTTCGACCGCCTTTCCCACCAGTCCCGTGTCCCCCGATGCCGTGCAGTTGATGACTGCGTGGATCATGCCCGGATATCAGGGGCAGGGTCTGGGGCGGGTCATGGTGCAGACCGTCGCCAAGGACCTGCTGCGACGAGGGTTCAAGGCGATCGAGGCCTTCGGTGATGCCCGGTGGAAGGAGCCGGCCTGTGTACTTCCGGCTGACCATCTGCTGGCGGTGGGCTTCAAGACTGTACGCCCGCATCCGGTGCATCCACGGCTGAGACTGGAGCTGCGCACGACGCTTTCGTGGAAGGAAGACGTCGAATTGGCACTGGACCGGTTGCTGGGTGCCGTGCAGAAGGAACCGGCACTACGCCCACTGTGATCCGAGAGCTCGGGAGAACGTGAAACGGGTCCATCCCCTCAAGGGATGGACCCGTTTCACGTGAAACAGCGCACCCTGGTCCTACTTGGCGATGAAGCCTTCGAGGTCGCGGAGGATTGCGGCCTTCGGCTTGGCGCCGACGATGGTCTTGGCGACCTCGCCGCCCTGGTACACGTTCAGCGTCGGGATCGACATCACGCCGTACTTGGCGGCGGTCGCCGGGTTCTCGTCGATGTTGAGCTTGACGATTTCGATCTCGTCGCCGTGCTCGGCCGCGATTGCCTCCAGGGAGGGAGCGATCTGGCGGCACGGGCCGCACCAGGCTGCCCAGAAGTCCACCAGTACGGGCTTCTCGCTCTTCAGGACGTCCTCCTCAAAGGAGTCGTCAGTCACGTTCTTCAGGGCGCCGGCCACGGCGGCCTCCTTAACTTCGCGGGGGTGTGGGGTGAGAAGCGTGGATCAGACGGCTGCCGCAGCGGCCTTCTCTTCGTCGGCGAGCACGGCAAGGAAACGCTCGGCGTCGAGGGCGGCGGAGCAGCCGGTGCCGGCAGCGGTGATGGCCTGCCGATACGTGTGGTCGACGACATCGCCGGCGCCGAAGACGCCGGTCAGGTTGGTGCGGGTCGAGGGAGCGTCGACCTTGAGGTAACCCTCGTCGTCCAGGTCGAGCTGCCCCTTGAAGAGCTCGGTACGCGGGTCATGGCCGACGGCGATGAACAGACCAGTCACCGCAAGCTCGGACGTCTCGCCGGTCTTGGTGTTGCGCAGGGTCAGACCGGAGAGCTTCTGCTCGCCGTGAACCCCGGCGACTTCGCTGTCCCAGGCGAACTTGATCTTCGGGTCGGCGAAGGCGCGCTCCTGCATGGCCTTGGAGGCGCGCAGCGAGTCGCGGCGGTGGACGATCGTGACCGACTTGGCGAAGCGGGAGAGGAACGTCGCCTCCTCCATGGCCGTGTCGCCGCCGCCGACCACAGCGATGTCCTGGTCCTTGAAAAAGAAGCCGTCACAAGTGGCGCACCAAGAGACGCCGCGTCCGGAGAGCGCGTCCTCGTTGGGCAGACCGAGCTTGCGGTGCTGGGAGCCGGTGGTGACGATGACAGCCTTGGCGCGGTGCACGGTGCCGGCCGTGTCGGTGACGGTCTTGATGTCTCCGGCGAGGTCGACGGCGATCACATCGTCGGGAATGAGTTCGGCGCCGAAGCGCTCCGCCTGGGCGCGCATGTTGTCCATGAGCTCGGGGCCCATGATCCCGTCCTGGAATCCGGGGAAGTTCTCCACGTCGGTGGTGTTCATCAGCGCGCCACCAGCGGTGACGGCGCCCTCGAAGACCAGAGGCTTCAGCGACGCGCGTGCGGTGTAAAGGGCGGCTGTGTAGCCCGCGGGGCCGGAGCCGATGATGATCACGTTACGGACGTCGCTCACGGGTTTCTTCCTCGTCTCTGCAGACTGCCTACTGTCCACGCCTACTGGGGTCGGTTCAACGACTCTCACCCCACCCAACGGATCCTACGGGGGATGCATTCCCGACGTGCCGGAGCGGCGTCCGGTGGCATTTTCAGGGGCGGGGGTAGGCGTGGGTCAGGAGAAGATCGCCCCTGCCTGCGGGGTCTGTGCGGACGCAGCCGGCATCGATGACGTAGGCCTGGACGAGGGTGGCGTCGGTCTCGTGCGGCAGAACGACCAGGAAGGCGTTGGTGTCTTCGTAAGTGCCTTCCTCGACGGCGAGTGGGGCAGTCTCTCGTCCGGTGCCCAGCTGTACACAGGCGGGGACGGACGCGACGGGAGCGCGCAGCGGTGTGCCGGAGGCTGAGGTGGCAGGGGACTCGCCCTCCGGGGTCGGCTGGACATCGACGGACGGCGCCTGCTTCTCGGCGTCGGGATGCTTGGGAGGGGACGTCTCGGCATTGCTCAGGAGGCTGTGCACGCGCTGGCTGAGCGGGGAGCCCGAGAATGCGCTCGCTCCCGCCTTCGAGGCACTGACGCCCATGTCCGCCGCCTTGGACCCTGCGGAGTTCTGGGACGTCTGGACCATCTGCAGCATGAGGACGCTCATGCCCACCGCCGCCGCGCCGAGCGCTGTGCCGAGGACGATGCGGCGGCGCCGTGACGACTGGCGGCCAGGGCCGCCGGTGGCCCTGGGGTGCCCTGAGGGACGGTCCGCAACGTTGGACTGAGCCGCCCTGTTCGCCGCTTCGCGGCCCCGCGCCTCTTGCTTTCCCGCAACCTGACGCTGTTCTGCGGCGGCTTCTGTTTCACGTGAAACATCGGCCTCGGCGGCCAGCGCGGCATCGATACGGTCTGCGACATCCTCGGGCATACGCACGGGAGGGGGCAGAGTGCCGAGTAGTCCGCGGATCTCTTCGAGAGCGGACCGGACATCGCCACAGAGTGCGCAGTCATCCACGTGGCGGCTCACTTCCGCCGTGCGGGACGGCGAGAGCAGCCCTTCGGCGAGCTCAGAGATCTCCGAGACGTCCGGGTGCTGGCTCGTGTCGGTCGTTGATGTCACGTGCGCCCACCTCCGCCCTTCACTCCGGCGGGATCACTGGTCTCTGCGTCCCTTGGCCCCGATGCGGGTGGGACGGATGGTCTCTGCGGCCGGTTCCTTCCCATGCCGAGTTCACCGCTCTCTCCGACTTCACCGCGGAGGTGGGTCAGGAGGGGGGCCAGTCTGGCTCGGCCCCGTGCACAGCGGCTTTTCACGGTGCCGGTCGGCACTCCGAGGATGAGAGCGGCCTCCGCCACGGGATATCCCTGCATGTCCACGAGAACCAGTGCGGCCCGTTGTTCGGCGGGAAGCGTGCCGAGGGCCGCCAGAAGTTCACGGTGCAGATCCTGACGCTCGGCTGGTGCCTCGGCGGACTCGTGGGGCTCCAGGAGCTGTTCGAGTCGCTCGGTGTCGTCGACGGGTGATGTCTTGCGTGACGCCGCCTTGCGGACCCGGTCGAGGCAGGCATTGACCGTGATGCGATGCAGCCAGGTGGTGACGGCAGACTGGCCGCGGAAGGTATGAGCGGCCCGGAAGGCGGAGACCAGAGCGTCCTGAACCGCGTCGGCCGCTTCCTCGCGGTCTCCCAGCGTTCGCAGTGCCACGGCCCACAGCCGGTCCCGGTGGCGCCGTACGAGCTCACCGAAGGCGTCCGGTTCACCGGCTACATGACGAGCGAGGAGGTCTGAGTCGCTGAGTGGCTCTGAAGGCTCGGCGGCCACCTCCCCCCCTTCCCTCCTCTGTGTGTCAGGTCCGTTTGTCTATCACGATTCAGGCGAGCGGGGGCAGAGAGATGAGGAAGCTCGGTCCGATGAGTGCTGCGGTCGTTCGCTACTGCTCGCGCAGCAGGCCGGCGGGGAGGATGCGTCCCCGCCGGCCTGTGCTGTCAGCCGAGAACGGAGATCTCCGAGATGCCGCCGCGGAAGAGGCTCGCTGACCCGTCCGGCGGAAGTTCGGTGATGTGGATCAGGATGTAGCGAGTCCGCACCGGCTCGTCGAGGTTCTTCTCCAGGCCGTTACCCGCCGTAGCGAGCTTCGTGAGGTGCTGCGGGAAGTCGGACAGGGATGACGGCGCGGATGCGCTCTTGTCGGCGGCCAGCACTTCGGCCTTCTGACCGCTGCGGTACATCTCGATTTTGATGCCTCGCACATCCTGCACACTGCCGAGGTCAACGACTATGCCGCTGCCCTGCTTGCGGTTCGCGAGGTTGCCGAAATTTGCGTAGCCCTTGTACTGAGGGGTGACCCAGGCGGTGTCCGACTTACCGTCCACGGCATAGGGCACGTCCTCCTGCTTTATCCCCGAGCCGCCGGGCATGAACTCCGTCGCTGTGACGATCCGCAGCGGCTTGGTCGGAGCGGGAGCGTGCTTGTCGCCGTTCGACGGGTTGGTCTGTGTGGTGCCGGGGTCATCCGGGGCGTTGTCGTGACCGAGTAGCGTCTCGGCGAGCTGCCAGCTGCCGAGACCCAGGGCCGCGATCAGCAATGCGGACACGGCCCACTTGAGGGCCTTGCCGGTGCGGCTCTGGAGCGGCGCCGGGGGTGCGGCCGTCACGGGCTGAGTCACGGATACGCCGGGACGGGCGGCCGGACGTCCGTAGGTGCCCTGCTGGTAGGTCGTCCGCTGGTACTCGGGCGGAGCTGTGAACGTGGGCTCGGGCGGGCGGATGCGCGGCATCGCCGCGACGGCCTTGGCAAGCTCGTCCGGGGTGGTGCACGGCTGTTCCTGCCGGGAGGCGGTGGCGCCGTCATTGGCCAGGGCGCGCATGGCGAGCTCGGAGAGACCTCGGTGCACGCCGGCCCGCACCTGGTCGGGGGCGATCAGCCCCACGCCCTTGGGTAGTCCGGAGAGACCGTACGCGTCGTTCTCGTACGGCCAGCGCTGGGTCAGCGCGGCGTAGAGCAGGGCGCCGATCGCCTCCGTGTCCGTGCGCTGAGGACGCTCTGCGGTGATGCCGCGCAAGGCGGCGTTAACGGCGAGGCCACGGATCCGGTACTGACCGGTCGAACTCCGCAGCACCGCTCCCGGGGTGAGCCTCAGATGCGCGAGGCCCTCGCGGTGCGCGGCCGCCATGGCCTGGGAGATCTGGCTGACCAGCTGGTACGCGTCGTGAGCGTCCATGGGGCCGGAGGCCAGCAGAGCCGTGAGCTCGGTGGCGTCGGGAAGCCATTCATGGACGACGTAGACAAGGTCGTCCTCCTCGACCGCGTCGAGGACCTGCACGAAGCGGGGGTCGCCGAGCAGTGCGGAGGACCGGGCCGCGGCCAGCACGGAGCGGGCTCGCGGGTGGTCCGCGGGGAGCAGATGGACGCCCACCGCGCGGCGCAGTTTCTCGTCGACAGCACGCCAGCTGCTGAATCCGTCCAGGCGGGTGACGCACTCTTCCAGACGGTAGCGCTGGGCAAGTCTGTGGCCGCTGTGCAGATCAGGGGTCGCCGAGGCGGCCTCCGGGCTGCTTCGCTCATCGTCTGCGTCCCGGGGGCTGGTGCCCGCCGATTCCTGGGCTTCTGCCGTCCCGTCGGTCGTGGCCTCGTCCGCCTTGGCGGCCAGCGGCTCATCACCGCTGTTGTCGGCCACGTCGACGGCAGCCGTGCTACGTTCCGCCACCGTCGTTCCTGCCTCCCCATCCGTTGCGCGATGCCAGCCAGCTCTGCACAGTCACGCCAATTGTGCCCACACTCCAGCGCTATGCACGACACACGGAGAGCAGCGATGGTTGTGCGGGCCGATTGATCCTCAGCGTCCGAGCCGCCCGCGGACCATCCCGACCATGCCGTTGATCTCTTCGATCCGCATGCGCTTCGCCGCGATGAAGAAGACCCCCATCAGCACGGTTCCACCGCAGAGCAGGGCGACCAGCGAACCGAAGGCACCCTCGCCCAAGGCCTGGAGCAGTGCGAAGCCCGCGCCACCGCCCAGGATCGCCGCAGGGATCGCTGCGAGGCACAGACGGGCGTAGGTACGGACGACGTGTGCGCCGTCCAGGTCGCCGCCCAGCCGGTTGCGCAGCCGGCGCCAGGCGATGCCCACGCCGACGGCATAGGCCAGCCCGTACGAAGCCGCCATGCCGACGACCGCCCACTGGGCCGGAAGCACCACGTAGCAGAGAGCGGAAGCGGCGGCATTGACCCCGGCGACGATGACCGTGTTGTAGAAGGGCGTGCGGGTGTCCTCGTAGGCGTAGAAGCCACGGAGCACCACGTACTGCACGGAGTACGGGATGAGGCCGAGGGCGAACGCCATCAGGATGAAGCCCATGGACCTGGCGGCCTCGGTGCCGCTGGAGGAGTACAGCAGCGTGCACATCGGCACGCCCAGCGCGAGGAACGCGAAGGCGACTGGCACGATCGCCACGGCGGAGTTGCGCAGCCCCTGCGAGATGTCGTCGCGGACCGCGCCGGGGTCGTTGTCGTGGGCGGCCCGGGAGATACGGGGCAGCAGGGCTGCCATGACCGAGACGGTGATGATCGCCTGAGGCATGCCCCAGATCAGCTGCGCATTGGAGTAGGCGAGAAATCCCGTGCCGTTCCTGTCGGAAGCCTTGCCGGCGGCGGTTGCGAGCTGCGTGACGACCAGTACGCCGGCCTGGTTGGCGAAGACGAACAGAACGGTCCACTTGGCCAGCTTGACCGTCTTGCCGAGTCCATGGCCCTTCCAGTCGAAGCGCGGACGGAAGCGGAAGCCGGCCTCGCGCAGATACGGAATCATCGCCAGGGCTTGGACGACAAGGCCGAGCAGTGTGCCGATACCCAGCAGCCGGACGCCCTCCGGCGGAATCGTCTGCACACCCATGTGGGATTCGGCGGAGGTGCCGTAGACCCAGATGAACATGCCGAACGTGAAAATCATGACGATGTTGTTGAGGACCGGGGTCCACATCATCGCGCCGAACTTTCCGCGGGCGTTGAGGATCTGGCCCATCACCACGTGCACGCCCATGAAGAAGATGGTCGGCAGGCAGTATCGGGCGAAGGTGGTGGCCACATTGTCGGCCGCCGGATCGTTCGCGATCGTGCTCGACATCAGATGGATCAGCAGGGGAGCGGCGAAGACCGCGATCGCGACGATCACGCCGAGTGCGACCATGACGAGCGTGAGCAGGCGGTTGGCGTATGCCTCGCCGCCGTCCTCGTCATCCTTCATGGAACGGACGAGCTGAGGAACGAAGACCGAGTTGAGCCCGCCGCCCACGGTGAGGATGTAGATCATCGTCGGCAGCGTGTAGGCGACGGTGAAGCTGTCGCCGAGCAGCGCCGCGCCCAGCGCGGCGGTGATCACCAGGCTGCGGACAAAGCCGGTAAGACGGGACACGAGTGTGCCGGCCGCCATCACCGCGCTGGACTTCAGCAGGCTGGAGGCCCGGCCGCCGGACTTCGGCGGGGCGGGTGCCGGAGCCGGTTCTGGCTCGGACGGAGCGGGGGACCCGGCCGGGCCCTCCTGGTCCCGGAACAGGTGAGCGAACGCGTCCGGTTCCTTGTGGTGCTCGGATGCCTGGGTGACGAGGTCGTCCACGCCGACGAACTGCGTGGTCGCCGCGTCGTCCCCGTACGGCAGGTGCCGGGACGGGCCGTCGGGCTCGGGCGGCGGGGTCTGCGCCCAGATGCGTGGATCGGGGGCGTACTGCGCCGCAGGCGGCTGCTGGTAGAGCGGCTGCGGCGGCTGGTACATGCCAGGGGGTGGCGGCGGATGGGCGGCGCGGTCGTACAGCGCCTCGGCCACCGGGTCCTGGGCGGACAGATCGTGAGCGCGGTAAGGGTCGCGGTCGTACGTGTCCTGGACGTAAGGGTCGGGCGGCAGCGGCACCTGGCCCGGGCCAGGTGGCATCGGGGGGCCACCGGAAGAACCATCTCCGCCCGCACCCTGACCACGGTCACCGTCGTACGGCGCGTTCATCGAAACCCCACCTCATCGTCCCCGGCCGACCGGCCACGACAGACATCGCTCAACGGTCTACTTTCTCACCCGTGCCTGAAGGCCCCCCGCTTTCCGGACCGGTGTCCGGCGTCGGGTCACTCGGCTGCTCGGGTTCACCGCCGTCGTCCCCGGCCGGGCCGCTTGCGTTGGCGCGCTTGCGATGGGCGTACATCCTGATGCCTGCGAGGACCAGCAGCAGCAGCCCGCCGGCGATCACCAGCAACACGGTCGGTGTGACCTCGGAGACCTTTACCGTGAAGGTCATCTCTTCGCCGTACGGCATGCCGTCCTCGGTGTACAGCTGCGCCACAACCTGTACCTGGCCGTTGGCATTCGCAGCTGCGTCGAACTTCACGGACTGGCTGTGGCCACCGGCGATACGGATCGGCTTCTCGGCCACCGCGCCGCCGTTGTTCAGCTTGAGCCGCGTCGGGTTTTCCGACTTCAGCCGGAGCTCCAGATGATCGACATCCTGCAACAGCCTGTTCTGCACGGTCACAGGGATCGTGGCGCTGCGGCCGGACAACGTGACGTCCGACTTCGAGATGAGCTGCACCTCGTTGATGAGGCCCTGCAGATATGTGCGTACCGAGTCCCGGTACTGCTGTGCCTCCAACGGCCTGCCGCGCCAGGACGTCGACATGGCCCGGTTGATCGCGTTGCCGAAGGGGGTCACCACCCGCTCCGGCTGAGTGAGGATGACCTGGAAGCTGCCCAGCGAGACCTGGGTGGACTTGATGTCCTGGAAGGCTTGGGTGGGCAGCTCCTGGCTGCGGAGCCTCTTCGGGTATTGGGAGGTCCCGGGGACCCGCGTCGTCGCCTGGGCGTCGGGCTCGGCCTCGGCCGCGCCCACGAGGTCGAGAGGCTGCGTCCACCGTTCGTCGTCGAGGGCGTGCAGGGCGCGTGCCATCGACTGCGCCTGAGCGGCGGTCGGCATCCGTTGTGGCGCGATGACGATGCTGCGCTTGGTGTCCGTGTCCTGCTCGGTCAGCGCGAGGGTTGTGGCGAGGAACTTCTGAACGGCGAGAGTGGAATCCTCCGCACGCGACATGTCTCCCTCGAAGGCCTTGGAGAGCCGGGAGTCGGCCACGATGGCGTTGGTACCGCCACCGATCGGCCGGGCTGCGGTCGGTGTGTACGGCAGTTTCCCTGTTTCCTGGAGGCTGTCGCTGCGGGCGATCACGTTGTGGGCACCGGCCGACGTGGCGACATCAACGATCGAGGGGTCGATCGCGCCGTCGACCGGCCATGCGAAGTCGGTGGACGGCTTCACGTGCAGGATCGTCTCCACCGTTGTGCCGGCCACCTCGGTGGCGGTCTGCAGGTGGCTGAGAGTCCCCGAGACGTTCTTGCCGCGGTGTGCGATGGACGCAAGATCCGGATCGGCGAAGGGCAGCGCCACAACCTTGCTGTCCGCCACCGCCTTCTCCAGTGAGCTGAGCCACTGCTTGGCAACGGCCTGGTTCTTCCCGGGAACGGTGGTGTCGTCGACCTTGACGCGGTAGTTCCTCGCCATCGCATCGACGCTGGCCAGCAGATCCGGGTCGATCACCCAGGTGACGGGCAGCTGGCTGCCCAGCGAGACCATCTGGTCGAGGCGACCGCCCGGAGCGATCTCGGCCGCCAGGTTGTCATCGGCGAAGACCGGTGTCTGCTGCTCGTCCGAGCCGGTCTCGGCAGTGACATGGGGGGATGCGATCAGCGGCCAGAGATAGGTGACATCGGTCCTGGAACCGCTCTCCTCCGGCTGCCAGGGGAGGAAGGTGCGCTGGATTCCGAGCACCTGCTCGTACTGGGCGCGGGCGGTCTGCCCGGACAGGGAGACACCGAGCTGGTAGACACCTGCGTCGTCGAGTCCCAGCTTGTCGACAGGCACGGACAGCGTGAAGTCCTGGCTGATGCCCGAAGGGAGCTTTGCGAATTCCACCGTGTACTTACCGCCGATCGCTGCGGGATCGCTGCTGGGCATGTACCCGGTGCGCTCCGCGGCATCGTCGATCGATGTCCTGCTGAAGAGCCTCGGCCCGACACGCAGATCAACCCGGGCATCGGTGACCGATTCCTTGCTCCTGTTGGTCAGGGTGCCGGAGACGGTGAGGGTGTCCCCCTTGACCGGTGCACTGGGAGCCAGGGTGTCCAGGGACACATCGACGGTGCTGGAGCCGGTGGAATCCTTGCTCGCCACGTCGGCCCGCGCCGTGGGCGCGGCCGTGCCGGCCAGCAGCGCTGCCACGAGCGGTGCTGCGAGGACCAAGGATGCTGTGCGCCGCAGCCACCGGCGGGCAGGAGAAGGACTGATCCCCTGGATGTCTGCCGCCTCGGCCACGCGCCTACCCGTCCCTCGTCGTCGTCAGCTGCTGTCGATGGTTGTCGGTTGCTGCGTCCCCGCATGGTAACGATGTGCGCGGGGGCTAAGTGCTCGGGTGTGCGCTACATGATCGGGAGAGTCTTGCAGGGCGGAAAGAAACGATGACGCCTGGGCCGGTCCGGGCACGTACCCTTTTCTGTTGTGCCGAACGTCAATGAAGAGAATTCCAGTGCCCTGACCCAGGTGCAGCATCGCGCAGTCAGTGAGCTGCTTCGGGTCTCCCCGGTCGCCGACGACCTTGCCCGCCGATTCCAGGATGCCGGATTCAGTCTGGCCCTGGTCGGTGGCTCGGTCCGGGATGCGCTTCTCGGCAGGCTGGGGAACGACCTGGACTTCACCACTGACGCCCTGCCCGAGGACGTTCTGAAGATCGTGCGTCCATGGGCCGACTCGGTGTGGGAGGTCGGTATCGCCTTCGGCACAGTGGGCTGCCAGAAGAACGGCTACCAGATCGAAGTCACTACGTACCGGTCGGAGGCGTACGACAGGACCTCGCGTAAACCCGAGGTCTCCTACGGCGACTCCATCGAGGAGGACCTCGTACGCCGAGACTTCACGGTCAACGCCATGGCCGTCGCGCTGCCGCAGAAGGAATTCATCGACCCGCACGGCGGTCTGGAGGACCTGGCGGAGCGGGTGCTGCGCACCCCCGGGACACCCGAGGAGTCCTTCTCCGACGATCCCCTGCGCATGCTGCGTGCCGCGCGCTTCGCCGCGCAGCTGGACTTCGAGGTCGCTTCTGATGTCATCACCGCGATGACCGAGATGGCGGGCCGTATCGAGATCGTCTCCGCCGAGCGGGTCCGTGAGGAACTCAACAAGCTGCTGCTCTCCGCGCGCCCTCGCAAGGGACTGGCACTCCTGGTCGATACGGGACTGGCGCAGCGGGTGCTGCCGGAGCTGCCTGCGCTGCGGCTGGAAAGTGACGAGCATCACCGTCACAAGGACGTCTACGAGCACTCGCTGACCGTTCTGGAGCAGGCGGTCGACCTGGAGGAGGACGGTCCCGACCTGACTCTTCGGCTTGCCGCGTTGCTCCATGACATCGGTAAGCCGCGGACTCGGCGTTTCGAGAAGGACGGACGCGTCTCGTTCCATCACCACGAGGTGGTGGGCGCCAAGATGGTCAAGAAGCGCATGACGGAGCTCAAGTACTCCAATGACACGGTCAAGGACGTCGCGAAGCTGGTGGAGCTGCATCTGCGCTTCCACGGCTATGGCGACGGCGAGTGGACCGACTCCGCCGTCCGCCGGTATGTGCGGGATGCGGGCCCGCTGCTGGAGCGGCTGCACAAGCTGACGCGCTCGGACTGCACGACGCGGAACAAGCGCAAGGCCGGCGCGCTCTCGCGCACCTATGACGCGCTTGAGGAGCGCATCGCACAGTTGAAGGAGCAGGAGGAGCTGGACGCCATCCGGCCCGACCTGGACGGCAACGAGATCATGAAGACGCTGGGTGTCGGCCCTGGGCCGGTGATCGGCAAGGCGTACGCGTTCCTGCTGGAGATGCGGCTGGAGAACGGCCCGATGGGGCATGACGTGGCCGTCGCGGAGCTCAAGAAGTGGTGGGCCGAGCAGAGCTGAGCGTGGGGCCGGGGGGGGGGGGGGGGGGGGTGGGGTGGGGGGGGGGGGGGTGTTGTGCCCGGGATTCGGCGCTCCCTACGCCCC